>NZ_QSBB01000001.1:0-182120 GCF_003465595.1 Collinsella sp. AF05-9 | reverse complement strand
GGGCGGAGGCGGGGCATGCCCCGCCTCTTACACCACATCTCTGCGCGCTACCCTCGATGTCCCCACATCCTCTAAAAAAGTTCTTAAAACAGCCTTAAAGGTGCTCTGGCTCGCGTTGACAGCGTAAAATACGCATGTTTGACTATGAACAAAGTGGATTTTAGGGGAGGGGTGCGCCATGGAGGTGCTGGTTGTTGGCAACACCGCATATGTTGACGATGACTTTTGCGCCAAGGCATTCCCTGGGGACCACGTTAAGGTCGTCGCTGCAGCGGAAGCGCGCCGCGACGAGTCGTCGCCCCATGCCTCGTGGAAAGAGCTCCTCCAGCACCTGGATCAGGCCTACGAGTTCGACCGCGTGGTTTACCTGTCTAATTACCTTACCCCGCATACCGATTCCGTGGGCGATATCGAGCTGCTGCGCTCGGTCTTTCGTGCGTGCGCGGGTCGCCGGATCCAGCTGTTGTATATAGCAGGTCCCGCGGGTGCCGAGGGTGCCGCCGATGCCGCGGGGCGAACGGGCAAGGGCATTATCGCGCACGCAGCCAACGACCTGTGCCGCTACTACGCTGCTCGCGAGGGCGTTCAGACTAAGATCCTGCGCGTGCCGTTCCTGTATACCGCGTCTGCCACGCTGGAGGACCCGTTTTTGGTGCCGATGCTCGACGAATGCTCAACCGGATCGGCCGCTCTGCAGGGCGCGCAGGATGCGGCGTTTCCTCTGCTGTGTGCCGAGGAGCTTGCGGTGCTGGTACGCCGTATCTTCGACAGCTGGAATGGTAACTTTGAGACTCTCGACGTAGCCGATACCTTCCATCACACGGTGGGTGAGGTGGGCGAGGCCCTTCAGGCACTGTTCCCAGGGCTCTCAGTTGCCTATGGCGATTCTGCCGGCTACGCCCTGCCCGCCAGCGACGTCGCTCGCGTGCGCTATGGCTGGTTTCAGCGCTACGACTTGCTGCGCGACCTCTCGACCATTCAGGCTCGCTGGGATGCTGGCCGTGCAAAGAAGGTCAACCCCTTGCGCGCGGCCATCGACCGCATTCAAATGCGCACGCTGCCTGTCAAATGCCTGGAGACGGCAGCCGCCTGGGTGCTCTTTGAAGTGCTGGAGCGCTTGTTCTCCCAATCGACCCAGCTCAACGTGCTCGATTATCGCCTGCTCTACGTGGTGCTCATCGGCACGCTGTATGGCTTGGACTTTGGCCTGGTTGCGGCGCTGCTGGCGTCGGTGGGTTTGGCTGCGAGTTACTTTACTTTGTACGGCTATACCTTCCAGGGCCTGTTCTACGAGCCGTCCAACTGGCTGCCGTTTATCGCGTACTTTGTTGTGGGTGCCGTGTGCGGCTATGTGCAGCTGCGCAACAGCGAAGCCATTAGGGCGGAGCGCGATCAAAACGAGCTCGTGCGCAACCGCAATACGTTCCTTACGCAGCTCTACCATGACGCGATCGAGGACAAGCGCGCGTACAGGCGCCAGATCGTGGGTCGCCACGACAGCTTTGGCAAGATCTTTGCCGTAACGCAGGAGCTTGACGTCTTCAACCCACGCGACATCTATCGCAAGTGCTGCGAGCTTCTGGGCGAGATCCTCGAGAACGATTCGGTGGCGATCTACCATGTTTCGGGCGGAGCATTTGCACGCCTGGTGGCAGCAAGTCCCGCGATTGCCGAAGATGCCGCACGCTCGCTCACGCTTGAGCAGCTTGCACCTCTTTTGGGCGACGGGGGTCGTTCGAATCTGTGGGTGAACCGCGAGCTGACGCCGGGGCTTCCCATGTTTGGATACACGATCGAGCGCGACGGTTCGCCCGCCGTGTTGATCTTTGTGCGCTGTGCGGCCCAGAACCAAATGACGCTCTATTACCAAAATCTGTTCCGCATCTTGTGCGGCCTGGTCGAAAGCGCACTGGGCCGTGCCTTTGACTATGAGGCGGTGGCACAGGATAAACGCTGCGTTGACGGCACTTGCGTGCTCAAGCAGGCTGCCTTTGGCCAAGAGCTCGCGGCCGAGCAGGCGCTGGCAGATGCCAAGATGGGCAGCTTTTTGCTCCTGCGCGTGGTACCGGGCATGGAGGCTGTCGGCGAGCTGGTGGGCGCAATTGGGTCGGCAATCCGCGAGAGCGATGCGGCGGGCTTGGTCGACGGCGACGTGCTTTACCTGCTTATGCGCCAGGCAAAGGCGTGCGATCTGCCCATTATCCGCGAGCGCCTGAGCGCAAAGCAGATTGCGGTGGAGCCCGTCGACGGCGAGGACATCGTGGCGCTGCTGCAACACATTGCTGACACCGGTGACGGTGAGGGGGGTGCCGCTTGATCTCGCTTGTCGTTGCCGCCGTCTTGTTGCTGATTCATGCGCTGGTTTGCCTGATGCTGTGGACGCTCATGAAGTTGGGCCTGCTGCCGGTGCGCGGGCACATGCTGGCTGTAATAGTGCTGGTGCCGCTGTGGGGCCCGTTGCTGGTGGTCCTGCTATCGGTCCGCAGCGCGGTGTTTGGCGAGGGGCTGAAAGAGTTCGCGCTGGAGTCGCTGCGCTTCAACGACGACCTGCATCGCAGCATCCTAGTGCACGAACGTGATGCCGATGCAGGCGTAGTGCCGCTCGAGGAGGCGCTCATCGTCAACGACCCGGCAGAACGGCGCCGCCTAATGCTCTCCATGCTCACCGAGGAGCCCGACGCGTACCTGGCGCAGCTGCAGGCGGCTAAGCTTAACGACGACGTTGAGGTGGCGCACTATGCCGCGACGGCGGTGGCGCAGATCTCCAAGGAGTCCGACCTTAAACTGCAGCAGTTGGAACGTGCCTTTAAGACCGACCCGAGCGCGCAAAACCTCAATGAATACTGCAATTTTCTTGGCGAATACTTGGGCTCGGGTTTGGCCGAGGGGCGCGTGGCTCAGATTCAGCGCCAACAGTACGCGCGCCTGCTTGCGCGTCGCTGCGAGCGCGAGGACACCCTTGAGCTTCGCATTCGATACGCGACGGCGCTGGCCGATGTCGGACAGATCGACGAGGCGCAGGCCGTGACCGACCAGCTGGTGCTCGACGTGCCCGAGGAGCAGGAGGTTTGGATGCTTTGCCTGCGCCTGGCGGTGATGCGCCGCGACGGTGACGAGGTCCACCGCGTGATCGATGCGATTGACAAACAGCATGTATACTTGAGCGCCGCCAACCGCGAGGAACTGGCGTTTTGGCGCAACGGAGAGGAGGCCCGATGAGCGTGATACAGCATATCCGCGACCGTGCGGGCCATTTTCGCTGGATGGGGCTGCTTGTGGTGTGGGCGGTCTTTATTGCCATGGCCGCCGTGCTGCTGGTGGAGCGCGCCGGCGTACAGTACAGTGCGGGCCAGCATAAGCTGGGGATGCTTGCCGCCAACGATGCGGTTCCGGCCTCCTCGGCAATATTTGGCCAAAAGCCCACGTGCCTGGTCATTACCGATTCCGACCAAGCTGGCGTCGAGGACGTAAAGGAGCAGTTTGACCAGATCCTGCTCGACATGAAGATCGCGCACCGCGCCGTGGACCTTGCCCTGGACGGCGTGGATGCCATTCCCTCGCTGACCTCCTTCGATCGCGTGATTTTGCTCATGCCGTCGCTCGATGGGCTCGGTACGCACCTGAGTGACATTATGAGTTGGGTGAGTGCCGGTGGTTCGCTTATGCTCGCCATGCCTCCGGATAACTCGAGCTATCTGCAAGTAATTGCCCCCAAGCTTGGCATTGAATCGGCCGGATATGACTATGTAAAAGCCGAAAGCATTGTGCCGAGCGAGGACTTTATGCTGGGCGGGGGAGAGCGCTACGAGCTCTCGGACCCCTTCGATTCGTCGCTTTCGGTTTCGCTGCGCGAGACGGCTCGTGTGTGGGCTAAGACCGGCGATGCGGGCGCCCCGCTCATTTGGTCGAATGACTGCGGTAGCGGGCGCACCGTGGTATGCAATATCGGTATCTATGACAAGGTTATGCGCGGTTTTTACGCCGCGGCGATCAGCCTGCTGGGCGATGCCACGGCCTATCCGGTCATCAACAGCGCCGTTTTCTACCTAGACGACTTTCCCAGCCCCGTGCCCTCGGGCGATGGCACCTACATCAAGCGCGACTACGGGCTTTCCATTGCCGATTTTTACACCAAGGTTTGGTGGCCCGATCTGCAAAAGCTCGCGCAAAAATATGGCATTCGCTTTACCGGCGTGATGATCGAAAACTACGAGGACGCGGTCAACCAGACCGAGCCCGCGCGCCAGGCCGATACCACGCAGTTCCGCTACTTTGGCGGCATGCTGCTGCAGATGGGCGGAGAGCTGGGCTTTCACGGCTACAACCATCAGCCTCTGGCGCTCTGGGATACCGACTATGGCAAGCTGTACGACTACAAGACGTGGAAGAACGAGGAAACGCTCGTCGCGTCGCTCAACGAGCTCATCGCCTTTCAGGACGAGGTGCTGCCCAACGCGCACGGCTCGGTCTATGTGCCACCGTCGAATATCCTTTCGGCCCGTGCGCGCAAGCTTATTGGCACCGACGTTCCGCGCATTAAGACCATCGCCAGTACGTATTTTGAGGATGGCACCGACTTGCCCTATGTGCAGGAGTTTGGCGTGGCGAGCGATGGCATTGTGGAGCAGCCACGTATTGTCTCGGGCGGCATGGTCAACGATTCCTATATGCGTCTGGCAGCCGTGTCCGAGCTCAACATGCACTACGTGAGTACGCACTTTATGCACCCGGATGATCTGCTCGATCCCGATCGCGGCGCCAAGGAGGGCTGGGAGGTCTACAAGGGCGGTCTGACCAACTACCTGGAGTGGCTTACCAAGTCTGCGCCCGACCTGCGGCGCCAGACCGGTTCGGAATGCTCGGGCGCCATCCAGCGCTTTTCGTCCGTGACGGTGAGCGTGGATACAAGTGCGGATGCCTGGACGCTCAGCCTGGGCAATTTCCACGACGAGGCGTGGCTCATGTTCCGCGCCAACAACGGTGAGCCCGGTGCAGTCACGGGTGGCGAGATTACGCATCTGACGGGCGACCTGTACCTGGTCAAAGCCACGGACAAGACGGTGACCATTGCACGCAAGGAGGGTGGCGACAAATGAGAATCTGCTTGGTACTCGAGGGTTGCTACCCCTATGTGCACGGCGGCGTGTCCACCTGGATGCACGGCTACATACAGGCCATGCCCGAGCACGAGTTTGTGCTGTGGGTGATTGGCGCGCATGCTGTCGACCGCGGCAAGTTTGTCTACGAGCTGCCCGGCAACGTGGTCGAGGTGCACGAGGTGTTTCTGGACGACGCCCTGCGCCTATCGGGCGAGCAAGAAGAGGCCGACTTTAACGCCCGCGAGCGCGAGGCGCTGCGCCGCCTGGTGTCGCTCTCCAATCCGGACTGGGACGTGCTATTCGATATCTTCCAGCGCCGTCGCGTGCATCCGCTCTCGTTTTTGCAGAGTCGCGCCTTTATGGATATCTTTCGCGACGTGTGCCTGGCCGAGTACCCATACACGCCCTTTGCCGATGCATTCCACACCATGCGCTCCATGCTGCTGCCCGTGCTCTACCTTCTGGGCAGCGAGGTGCCGGTGGCCGATGTGTACCACGCCATCTCGACCGGCTACGGTGGCCTGCTCGCCTGCCTGGGCTCAAGCGGTCACCATGCGCCGGTGCTGCTGACCGAGCATGGCATCTATACTCGCGAACGCGAGGAAGAGATCATTCGCGCTGACTGGGTGGTGCCGTCGTTTAAAGACCGCTGGATCCGCTTTTTCTACCTGCTTTCGGAGGAGATCTACCGTCGCGCCTTCCGCGTGACCAGTTTGTTCCATAACGCCCGTAAGACGCAGATCGACATGGGCTGCGATGCGGACAAATGCCTGGTCATCCCCAACGGCATCCAGTTTGACCGCTTTAAGGACATTCCCTTAAAGCCCGATGACGGCTGGGTGGACATTGGCGCGGTGGTGCGCCTGGCGCCCATCAAGGACGTCAAGACCATGATCTATGCCTTCTTTGAGCTGCACGAGCGCCTGCCCCGCGTGCGCCTGCACATTATGGGCGGCGTGGATGACGAGGAGTACGGCGCCGAGTGTCACGCGCTGGTCGATACCCTGGGCGTGCGCGACCTGATCTTTACCGGCCGCGTCAACGTGGTCGAGTACATGGAAAAGCTCGACTTTACCATTTTGACGAGCATCTCCGAGGGCCAGCCGCTCAGCGTGCTGGAGTCGCTTGCTGCACGTCGCCCCTGTGTGACGACTGAGGTCGGCTGCTGCCGTGAGCTGCTCGAGGGCGCCCCCGGTGACGACTTTGGCGTGGCAGGTTTTGTGACGCCGCCCATGTATCGCAAGGGCTTGGCCGATGCCATGGAACGCATGTGCGCGAGCCGTGCCCGCCGTATCGAGATGGGGGAGCGCGGCCAGCGTCGCGTTGCCACATACTTTTTGCACGAGCAGATGCTCGCCAACTATCGCGCGCTGTACGACGAGACGGCGCGTGCGTTTGACCTGCCCAGAGAGGGGGAGTAGCCGGTGGCCGGAATCGGTTTTGAGCTCAAACGCCTGTTTAGGCGCAAAGGTCTGTTTGCCACGATGCGCGCCTATGGCTACGCCGGCATTGTGTGCACGGGCCCCATGCTGCTGGGCGTGCTGCTCCAGGTGGGTATCTTGGTGCTGTGCAGCCTGTGGGGCGTCGGTCGCGCCAACCAGGATTTGCTGGTGTGCATGGTGACCTATACGCTGCTGGCCTCGCTTACGCTCACAAGCTTTTTCTCCATGCCGGTCACGCGCTTTTTGGCCGACATGCTGTTTGCCGAGCGCGAAGAAGAGGTCCTGCCCTCGTTTTGGGGTTCCAACGCCATCATGCTCGTTGCGGGCACGGTGCTCTACGGCGTCTTTTTGCTGTTCTCGGGCGCCACGCTGCTGCAGGGGCTGCTGTGCCTGTGGCTGTTCAACATTATGATCGTCAGCTGGAACGGCATGAGCTATCTCACGGCCATCAAGGATTACCGCGGCATTCTGTGCAGCTTTGCTGCGGCCATTGGCGTGGCGTGCCTGTGCGCCCTGGCCGCGCTGGCGCTGGGGCTGCCGCCGGTCGAGGGCCTGCTGGCCTCGATCGCCCTGGGCTATGGTGTGATGCTCGCCTGGGACGTGGTGCTGCTGTACCGGTATTTTCCTCAGAGCGATCGCAGCCCCTGGCTCTTTTTGCGCTGGCTCGACCAATTTATGCCGCTGGCGCTCACGGGCCTGTTTACCAACCTGGGGCTCTTTGCGCACCTGGTGATTATTTGGGCAGGGCCCATTGGCGTGCAGGTCAAAGGCCTGTTTTACGGCGCGCCCTATCATGATGTGCCGGCGTTGCTTGCGTTTTTGACCATTCTGGTCACGACCGTCAACTTTGTGGTGTCGGTCGAAGTCAACTTCTATCCGCGCTACCGCGACTACTACAGCCTGTTTAACGACGGCGGCGTGGTGGGCGACATCGTGGTGGCCGAGGAGGAAATGCTCGCCACGCTCAACCGGGAGCTACGGTTTTGCGCGCTCAAGCAGCTGTTTGTGACGGCGGCAGTCATCTCGCTCGAGACCACGGTGCTCTCGGCCCTGCCACTGGGCTTCAACAACCTGATGCACGGGTATTTCCGTACGCTGTGCGTGGGCTATGGCCTGTATGCCGTGGGCAATACAATCCTGCTGATCTTGCTGTACTTTACCGACTACAAGGGCGCCGTGCTTGCCTCCGGGCTGTTCGCGGGCGTGGCGGGGCTGGCGACCATCGTCTCGCTGTTCTTTCCGCAGCAGTTTTATGGCTTTGGCTTTTTGCTCGGCGCGGCGGTGTTTTTTGTTGTGGCGCTCATGCGGCTCGATACCTATACTGCCAACTTGCCGTATCGTATCCTGAGTCAGCAGCCCATTGTGGCGACCGACAAGACGGGTCGCTTTACGGAGTTGGGCTGCTTGCTCGACCGTGCCGAACAGCGTTACGAGGAGCTGCGTCTAGAGGGCGAGCCGCATGGCGTGTTTGAGCGCACGGTGGCCCGTGTGTATCAAAACCATTGGGGAGGTTCTGATGACCGATAGGATGATGTCTCGCCGTCGCCTGTTTGAGGCGGCTGCCGGTGCGCTGCTGCTTTCGGGCTGCTCGTCTCAGGACGACTCCTCGACCAAAAAGGTCAAAAAGCAGGGCAAGATTAACAAGGCCGAGGCCTCGGGCGAGACCAAGCACCTGCGTGATAAGGACGAGCTGTACGAGGTCTATGACGACTCGGGCATTGTGACCATGTACCTGACTGTCTCGCGCGGCAACAGCTCCGAGAACACGGACCATAGCTGGGCCGAGATCAACACGTACTCGGTGTATGACTATGCCGACATGGGCGTGACGCGCTATCAGGTTATGGGCCTGCTGCAGGCGGGCGACGAAGACGGCCCGGTGGCCGGCGAGGTTGGCTATGGCGAGGAAGCGCCCAATGCCACCGTGCAGGTGCGCGGTCAGACATCGAGCTCCTACACGCAAAAGAATTACAAGGTGGAGCTCAAAAAAGGCAAGGGCACCTGGCGCCAACAGCGCGCGATTGCGCTCAACAAGCACATGGGCGAGGGTATGCGTTTTCGTAACAAGATGGCCTACGACCTTATCCGCGGGATTCCCCAGATGATGGGCTTGCGCACGCAGTTTGTGCATCTGTGGGTGTGCGACCAGACCGAAAAGTCCAACGATACCTTTGAGGACTACGGCCTGTTTACGCAGGTGGAGCAGCTCAACAAGACGGCGCTTAAGGCACATGGCCTGGATAAGAGCGGGCACCTGTACAAGGTGAACAGCTTTGATTTCCATCGCTACGAGGACACCATTAAGCTTGCCGACGATCCCGACTACAACCAGGCAAGCTTTGAGGGCATGCTCGAGATTAAGGGCGACTCGGACCATACTAAGTTAATCGAGATGCTCGATGCGCTCAACGACGATACGCAAAAGATCGACGATGTGCTCGACACCTACTTCGATACCGAGAATCTGGTCTATTGGCTGGCGTTTCAGATTCTGACAGGCAACTGCGATACGCAGAACCGTAACTGTTATCTGTACAGCCCGCTCAACTCAAATACCTGGTACTTTTTGGATTGGGATAACGACGGCATGCTGCGCAAGCTTGAGCTGAGCCTGAAGGGGTTCTCGGATTATTCGAGCTGGGAGCGCGGCGTGAGCAACTACTGGGGCAACGTGCTGTTTAATCGCGCGTTGCGCAGCAAGTCGTTCCGCAGCGAACTCGATATCGCCGTGAAGGATCTGCGCTCGTACATGACCAAAGAGCGTCTGAGCAAGATGATCGAGCATTATCGCGAGGTGACGGAGCCGCTTGTCTTTGCTGCGCCCGACCTGGAGAATTTGCCCGTGACTAAGGACGAATACGAGCAAATCGCCGCGGCGATTCCCTCCGAGATCGAGGAGAACTATAAGAGCTTTCGCGAGAGCTATAAAAAGCCCATGCCGTTCTACATTGGCGTGCCGCAGATCGATAACGGTAAGCTGCGCGTGAATTGGGACGCGTCGTACGACTTTAAGGCGCGCGACATTCGCTATACCGTGGAGCTGGCGCGTGATTACGCTATTACCGACGTGATCTTTAAAGCCGAGGACGTGCTGCTGCCCGAGGTGACCTGCGATGCGCCCGATGCCGGCCAGTATTTTGTGCGCGTGCGTGCTGCCAACTCCGACGGCTATACGCAAGATGCGTTTGACTACTATGTGACCGACGATGGCAAACAGTACGGCATGAAGTGCTTCTACGTGCAAGATGGCGGCAAGGTCGTGGAGGACACGTATGAGGAGGGCTAGCGCGCTGCTTGAACGCTTGGCGGCTCCGCCTGCGCGCACCACGCAGGAGCGTTACCGCCACGAGCTCAAATATCTTATTAACGAGGGCGAGCACGCTGCGCTTGCCTGTCGCATGGCGCCGGCGTTTAAGCTGGACAAGCATGCGCAGGCGGGCGGTTACACCATTCGCAGCCTGTACTTTGACGACTACTGTAACTCGGCCTACGAGGAAAAAGACGCCGGTATTCTCATGCGCAAAAAGTACCGCGTGCGCATCTATAACGGTGGCGACAAGGTGATTAAGCTCGAGCGCAAAAAGAAGTGCGGTAGCTGGATTTACAAAGAGGACGCGCCGCTCACGCGTGGCGAGTTTGAGCAGATTCTGGCCGGAGACTACGACTTTTTGCTGAGGAGTCCCTATCCGCTCTGTCGCGAGTTCTACATCGAGTGCATCTGCAACGTGATGCGCCCGAGGACTGTCGTGGACTACGAGCGCGAGCCGTGGGTGATGGATGAGGGCACCGTGCGCATCACGTTTGACATGAACGTGCGTGCCGCGGTGGGAAGCTTCGATATCTTTGACGCGACGCTGCCCGCGCTGCCGGTCCTGGAGCCCGGCAAGCTGGTGATGGAGGTCAAGTTTACGGAGTTTTGCCCGCAGCTGGTGCGCGATATGGTGCCGCCGGGCGCGGCCGAGCTTACGGCGGTCTCCAAGTACTGCCTGTGTTACGAAAAGACCGCCTACCTGCGTGGATTTAATTACTGGGAATCGGATTTTGAGAACCGAGGGGATATTTAGACCATGAGCACCAGGGACTTTTTTAAGAACTCCGTCTTGGAGGCGTTTGGCCAGGTCGACCCTGCCAAGATTGGCCTTTCGCTGCTCGTGGCGCTCGTCATGGGCATCCTGATCTATTACGTGTACAAGCGCTTTTTTACCGGCGTGGTGTATTCGCGCAGTTTTGCCGTGACGCTCGTGGGCATGTGCGTGCTCACCTGCATGGTCACGCTCGCGATCTCGACAAACGTGGTCATCTCGCTCGGTATGGTCGGTGCTCTGTCCATCGTTCGTTACCGTACGGCGGTCAAGGATCCGCTCGACCTGTTGTATCTGTTTTGGGCCATTACCACGGGCATTACGGCGGGTGCCGGCATGTACGCGCTCGTGGGGCTCACGGCAGTGGTGATCGTGGTGATGATTGCCGGCTTTGCGAGCCATCAGGACAAGGCGCGCGTGTACATGATGGTCATCCACTACACGGGCCAGACTACCGGCGATGATATCGTGCGCGCGTTTGGGCGCACCAAGTTTTCCGTCAAGTCCAAGACCATGCGCGGCGACAAGGTCGAGATGGCCGTCGAGGTGTTCTCGGACGGCGTTGACATGCCCTATGCGGACGCGATCCGTGCGCTCGACGGCGTAGAGGACCTCACGCTCATCCAATACAACGGTGAGTATCACGGTTAGTTGGGTTTCGGCGCTCGCTGACGTTTTTTCGACCTGGGTGAAATCAATTCATCTGGAGTGCCTTTATGGCTATCATGGTGAAAGCGATTTCAATGACAGGGGTACCATTGGTAAAGATGAAAGATGTCGCCGAGCTGGCGGGCGTTTCGAGCGCCGCGGTCTCGCGCTATCTTAACGGTGGCTATATTTCGGCAGATAAGGCCGAGCGCATTAAGCAGGCGATCGAGCAGACCGGCTACGTGCGCTCCAACCAGGCCCGCGCGCTGCGCACGGGGTCTACCAAGCTCATCGGCGTCATCGTGCCTAAGATCAACTCCGAATCGGTGAGCCGTATTACCGCCGGTATTGGCCAGGTACTCGGCCGCCGCGGCTACCAGATGTTGCTGGCAAATACCGACAATTTGGCGGAGCGCGAGCTCGAGTACCTGGACCTGTTTCAGAACCACCCGGTTGACGGCATCGTGCTCGTGGCAACCATGATTACCGATGAGCATCGCCACGCCATCGCATCCTGCCGCGTGCCGATGGTGCTGATTGGCCAAAACGTCGAGGGCGCGGCCTGCGTGTACCACGACGACTATGAGGCTGCTTTTGAGCTGGGCCGGGCGTTGGCTGGGCGTGTGACGGGCAAGATCGGCTACGTCGGCGTTACCGAGGACGACCAAGCCGCCGGCTACGATCGCCGTCACGGTCTGCAAGCCGGTCTGGCTGCTGCGGGCGTTGAGCTCGACCCCGCGATGATCCGCTATGGCTCGTTTACGTTGGATTCCGGCTATCGTGCCGCGCGTGAGTTGCTGCAGGCCGATTCGCATCTTGACTTTATTGCCTGTGCGACCGATACCATGGCCGCCGGTGCCCTGCGCGCGATCGATGAGGTGCGTGGCGCGGGAGAGGGCGCCCATCGCGTGAGCGGTTTTGGCGACAACGCCTTTTTGCGTGCGCTGACGGGCGGTATCCCTACCGTGCATTACGGCTATCTGACCAGTGGCGTTGAGGCCACGAGTATGTTGCTCGACGTGGTTGACGGCGTGGAGGGGGAGCGCGGCATGCGCGCGCTCAAACTGGATCATCAGCTCATGTGCGTGTAGCCGGCGGGCATTATTGCCCGTTCTTTCCGAGCCCTCAGCAAGGCCTTTAGTTTCCTCCAGATTCTGATCGGCTATCACAAGCTTGGCTTCTAGGCGTTTGGTCGTGGGCTGTCGGAGCGCTTGGCGGCGCTCTGGCGCTATACTGCAGCCGTTACCCATGATGCGGGGAACGCCCGTGTCATGGGTTTTTGCTTTTGAAGGGACGGTGCCGTATGGACGTGCGGGGATTCGAAGAGGCATGGAGTGCGCGTGCCCGTGCGCGCGAGGCTCGGTTGCTGGCGGCACCGCATGTGCCGGCGGCATTGTCGTTGCTGGGTATCGTGCGTCCCGGTGACCGTCTGGTGGCTTTCGCGGATGACTTCGCCGCTGCGTTTTCGCGCGGTTTTGAGGTCCACGATGTAGTGCTGGTGGGGGAGCTGTCCGTTGCGGCGTTTGAGGCTGCGTCCGAGGGTTTTGCCGATTCGTTTGACGCTGAGGCCCCGCATCTGTGGTGGTTCGTGAACTCCATTGGCGGCTTTGGCCTGCGCGTGCCCGACCTTCGCGCGTTGGGGCAGGCGGCGCGTGCGTGTGGTGCGTTGCTGGTGGTTGATAACACCGTTTCGTCGGTCTTTGGGTGCGATCCGCTGCGTTTGGGTGCCGTGCTGTCGCTCGAGGCACTCGACCGTGTGTGCGCTGGTGAGGGGCCGCGAAACCTGGTGGCCGTTTCGGTTGCGCGCTCGCAGCTCAAGCGCCATCGTATGGATGCTGCGGGTGAATGTGCGCATGCGGTGCTTGCTAGCTGCGGTTTGTCCACGCTCGATTTGGGCAACGATGAGGCCGGCGTGCTGGAGCGAGGCCTCGTTTCGCTCGAAGCCCGCATGCAGGCCCACTTCGACCGTGCCCGCGCTCTTGCGGAGTACCTGGCTGCGAATGAAATGGTGCGCAACGTGCGCTATCCCGGTCTGGCGTCGCATCCCGATCACGCGGTGGCGACGGGTGTCCTGGAACACGGCTTTGGCCCTGCAGTGGAGTTCGACCTGATACATCGCACGGCAGCCGATCTATTCGAAACCCTGCCCGACGAGTTCCGCGCATCACCCGCCGGCGGCGCAGCGACACGCCTCTCAGCTCCATGCGGCAAGCGGGCAGCCACCATCCGTCTCTTCGCCGGCACCGACAACCCCCTGCAAGTAGCCGCCACCCTAGACAACGCCTTCAAAAAGTAGCTAAAAAGCCCGCCCCAAAAAGCTACCCTGGTGCCGTGTCACGAAAACGGCCTATCTACCACGTTTAACCTCTAGGGGTCGACCATAGCCACATTTTTTGAAAATCGTCAAGCCTTCTACCAGTGGTTTTGTTTTCTTAATATCCGGTATGGTCGAGGGTATTCGGCTAAACGTAGTAGATGGGCCCATTTTGTGGCACGCAACTCAATTCGTAAGCGCGGCGGACTATTAAACAGCCCTAAACAGACTACTTTGCGTTGATGGTGGCGATGAGGCCGTCTTCTGGTGGTGCGACATGCTCTTGGTGGACTCCAGGACGGCCGCGGAGAAGCTCGCGACGATGCCCGCCGACGCCGACATGGGCCTGCTCTATAGGACCTACTCGGCCTCCTCGAAGCGTGAGGACGGC
Source organism: Collinsella sp. AF05-9 (assembly GCF_003465595.1). Taxonomy (NCBI): domain Bacteria; kingdom Bacillati; phylum Actinomycetota; class Coriobacteriia; order Coriobacteriales; family Coriobacteriaceae; genus Collinsella; species Collinsella sp. AF05-9. The sequence continues at coordinate 168,144 of NZ_QSBB01000001.1, read as the reverse complement.
AGCTCGGAGTGGGACGACAGGCCCGTGTGGGGGCTCCACCACGGGGATCCGTACCCGTTCTGGCTTGATTGGCATCCGGGGGCAGGCGTTCCCTCGTGACACGCTTTTTGTCCTATAGCCCGTTTTCACGCTGTCGCCCTGCGGCGTTCGGTGAAAATAAGGTCGTTCGCCTACCGGGTCGTTGTTGGCCGAACGCTGCTTTTTCGTATGATGAGCTCTATCGGATAATCGCAACACTCCGGTTCGATCGAGTTTCCGCTTGCGAGCTCGATTGCCTTAAGCGCCACATCTCGTCCCAATGCCTCGTAATCGTATGCAATGCTGGTGAGAGATATTGATGGGAGGCTGCTGAAGGCGTGGTTTCCAAAGCTTGCGACTCGTATATCCCTTGGAACGGAAAGTCCTTTGGCATCGAGTGCGGAGAAGATTCCCAGGCAGAACCCATCTGATGCGGAAACAATGTAGTCGGGCTTCCATTCAAGCGCCTTAGCGGCACATGCATAGCCATGGTTGTCGACATGATCGACCTCGATAACGCGGACTTGGGTATCAGAGGATAGCGTGCTCAAGACGCCCCTACAGCGCTCTTCTCCTGCCGACGGGTCATCGGAACCCATGGATAGGTAGACAAGGCGCTCTGGGTGTTGCCGTGCGACGTGCTCGCCCAGGAGGCGACCTCCCGAGTAGTCGTCAATTTTGCACCAGGGGAGGGTGTCGTAAGTCCGCCCGAGGATGATGGTGGGCACTTTGATGCGCGATAGAAAGTCACGGTGCCCCTCGGTGATGAGCGCCGTGCCCAGTATGAGGGCATCGACTCCCTGCTGAATGAGCGCGCGCATATTCGCGATTTTGTTATCCTCGCCGGTTTCGTCGATCATGATGAATGGCTGATATCCGGCATCGTGGCACGCTGAGCTTATGCTCGAGAGCACGCGGTTTACACTTGGAGAGTCGAATCCGTCAATGAGAACACCAATCAAGTAGCTTCGATTTGTTTTAAGACGGCTGGCAAATATATTGCTTTGAAAGCCGGTCTGCTGGATGACGGCGGCGATTTTGTCTGCGGACTGTTGGGATATGCTCCCGCCGTTTAAATAGCGAGATACCGTGCTTTTTGATAAGCCGCTCAGGGCGGCCACATCTTTGATGTTCATTCCGAATAGTCCAATCGCCGATAACGACATGAGGTGCCTTTACTCGCGAGCGGATGCGCGTGGCGGGCAAAAAGTGTTCGGTTACATATTACGTTGCCGCACGCATTTTGAACGTGAGCGGTTGATATATGGCGGCGAACGGTAGCATCACAAGGTTCCGCGAAGTTTATCTTGACTGAATATGAAATCGAATACAGAATAAGAATCGTCAGTGGGAACGTTCCCACGTTGAGCCGGATGGTCGAGGGGGTGCCACTCATGTTTGATTCTTCCAATGACGCAATAACGTATCGCGTCAATAAGGACAAGCAGTTGGGAGCCATAAAACGCAGATTGGCCGAAGGGAATGAGGCGCGGCGCTTCGTAATCCAAACTTCTGCCGGCGAAATAGCCGTGTATCGGTATAGCGCAGTTGAGGGGAGGTCGTGCGATCAGGCGCTGCCACTCGTTTTTAATTTTCATGGAGGCGGGTATGTTCTACAAGACTGGGAGCTCGATATCCCGTTTTGCCGGGACCTCTCACGTTCAACTGGGTCAACGGTTCTCAATGTCGATTATCTCGTGGGGCCGGAGCACAAGTTTCCCGTCCCGCAGCACTCGGCTTTGGAGGTCATCAAGTATTGTGACGCCCATCGATCCGAAATGGGCCTTACAGGCGGCCCCATAATTGTTTGCGGTCACAGCGCGGGAGGCAATCTTGCTGCAGCCCTTTGCGTCTTGGCCTCTCGATCCGATGAGGTATCGATAGGTGGCCTCATCATGAACTATCCGCCGCTTGCGCCCCTGAGCGTTCAACGGCCAAGCGTGAATACCGGCTCGGCGCTATCACAAACGAGGATGCAACAGTACGCATCGTGGGCATATGCGACGGAGGCCGACATGCTGGACCCTGTTGCGTCTCCGCTTCTTGCCACGGATGTTGTGTGGCCGCCGGCTCTCGTGCACGCCGCCAGCTTGGACACGCTTTGCGAAGACTCGCGGCGCTTTGCCGCGATGCTGGACGAGGCCGGAGTGGCCGTAGATTACAAATGCTATGAGGGCTGCCACCACGGCTTTACTCATGAGGCTTTTGCGCGTGAATACGACCCGTGCGCTTCAAAGGACGTATTGATGCGAACGGCTGCGTTCGTGCGCCGTGTGGCAACTGCCGCGGTCGTTGATGAGGGGGGCGTGGCGTAATGTATACGACCGACATCAAGCTCGATGCTCAAGGTAGATCGACCCTGCGCACCTTTTTTCTTGAACCTAATATCTCTTATCAGGTTAAGAAGCTCCGACCGCTTGTGATCGTGTGCCCTGGTGGAGGCTATGTATTGCATGCGACAAAGGAGCAAGAGCCTGTTGCCATGCGCTTTGCTGGCGCAGGATATCATACCGCGGTATTGAGATATCCGGTTTTGTTTCGATCGCGCCCAAAGAAGCCAGGCGAAGAGCTTGTAATAGATCGTACAGCAACGTTTCCCGCCCCTTTGATTGCGCTTATGCAAGCGATGGCCTGGGTCCGGGCTCATGCTCAAGAGTATGCCATCGATGCATCTCGCATATACGTGGTTGGCTTCTCAGCTGGCGCCCATCTCGCCGCGTGTCTTGCCGAGCATTGGGATGATCCGGACTTGCTGAGCCAGGTGCCTGGGGTTGATCCGCGTGACTGCGCGCCCACGGGTGTGGTGCTTGGCTATCCGCTCGTGAACCCTTTGGATATGGCAACTCGCGCTGTTGACAGCTGTCCAAAAGAGATGCGTTGGCAAATTCCATATATCCAGCGCGCCCTGTTTGGGCGAAACGACGGTGCGGCCGAATGCGATGAGCGTTTCGACCTGATTTCCGGAGTGAGGCCTGATATGCCCAGGGTATTCATGTGGCAAACCGCGGAGGACCAAGTGGTTAATCCCGCTCGTGCGTGCCAGTTTGCCGCGGCCCTGATAGATGCTGGCGTTCCCTGCGAGTTTCATCTATTCCCAACGGGGCCACATGGAATGGCTCTCTGCGAGCCGACCTCTGCTGCAAAGGCTGAGGATGAAGATGCGTATGCCGCGGCGTGGGTGCCGCTTGCCCTCGCATGGTTGCGGCGCGACGAGCCGCATCGGGATCAGGCATCTCTTTAATAGTGTTTTGTTGCCGTAGTGGTCGAGCCTGGAGAATGGGCTTAGTCCACACGATGAAAGGAGACGGTATGGCAGACTACAAAAAGACAGCGGAAGGAGTACTCGCGGCAATTGGCGGGGCGGCCAACGTGGCGTTTGCCACGCACTGTGTGACGCGCCTTAGGTTCAACCTTGCCGATCAGGCGCTCGTTGACCGTGATGCGGTCCGCGCGGTACCTGGTGTTTTGGGGGAGCAATACTCTGGAGAGCAGTATCAGGTCATCATTGGCCCCACGGTCACCCATGTGTACAACGAAGTTTGCGAGGTCGGTGGCATCGAGCATCAGGCTGCTGTCGACGAGAACCTCGATTCGCAGTCGACGGAAGCTGAAAAGCAGCCTCTTACGCCGGCGCGCGTCGGTAACGCCATCCTTGACGCGCTGACTGGCTGCCTCACGCCGGTCATCCCCATGCTTGTTGCGGGCGGCTTGGTCAAGTTGATCCTCATGATCCTGGGCCCGTCCGCATTGGGCCTGGTCCAGGAGGGAAGCGATCTATTCAAGCTGCTCACCTTTGTTGGTGACGCAGGGTTCTACTTCTTGCCCATGGCGGTTGCATATACGGGATCGAAGAAGTTCGGTTCCAACACCGTGATCTCTGTGTTCATTGCCGGCATCATGCTGCACCCGACGATGGCGGAAATCGTGGCAGCCGGTAAGCCCTTCACCGTTTACGGGATACCCATGTGGCTTACCACGTATGGATCCACCGTATTCCCGATGATTCTCATCACCGCCGTGCAGGCACAGGTGGAAAAGCTGCTCAATCGCATCATCCCCGATCAAGTTCACCTCTTGTTCGTTCCCGTGCTCACCGTTCTTGCCATGACTCCGGTTGCCCTCTGCGTCCTTGGTCCTTGCGGCGCCATTATGGGTGTTGCGATTGAGTCCGCCCTCATGTGGGTTCACGATGTCCTCGGTCCGGTTGGAATCGCCCTTATCGGCGCGCTGTTCATGCCGCTTGTTGCCACGGGTATGCATCTTCCCATCATCGTGTTGGGCATGAGCACCCTTGCGACCCAAGGATATGAAAATGTCATTTTTGTCATGGGTGCTGCTTCCACGTTTGCTTCGATCGCTTGCGGCCTTGGCTTTCTCATTAAGGCCAAGACTGCCGAGGACCGCGAGCTCGGACTTAGCTGCTTCATTACCCAGGCACTCGTGGGAGTTGGTGAGCCGACCATCTTTGGCATCCTGCTTCGCTATCCGCGTGTACTGGCGTATCAGGCAATCGGCACGTTTGTGGGCACGCTGTACGCGGCGATCATGGGTGTCACCTGCTACGCTCCGCTCTATACGAATTTCACCGTGGTTCTCGAGTTTATCGGGGGAGATAGCATGGCAAACTTCGTGCATGCCTGCATCTCCGGTGGCATCGGCTTTGTTGTAACGCTTGCGCTTATTATGATTCTCGGTGTTGAGGGCAACAAGAGTCGCCAGTCTTAGAGGTGTGTTGTGGCGCCCGATTTGCGAATGCGCATTTCGGGCGCTTTATGTTCGTTGCGTCGCGGCACATGATGAGCTTGGTTTCCGTGGGAGGGTGATTTCCCGTGAGTTATACGGTGATTCGTATTGGTGTCAGGATGTATCGCATCGTCGATCCTCTTGGCGTAGCCATGTATCTTGTTTGCGGCTCGCGCCGTGCCGCTCTTTTGGACACGGGGTGTGGCGTGCCCGGGCTCGCTGCCGTTGTTCGGCAGATTACCAACTTGCCGGTCACAGTGCTTCTTTCTCACGGGCATGTCGACCATGCGATGGGGGCGGGAGAGTTTGGCTCGGCACATATGAACCTGATGGATCTTCCGGTGTATCGCGCCCACGCCGCTATTTCTTATCGCCAGCGATTTGTCGCTGGATGCGGATTTTCGAACATTGAGCTCGAGCCCCATCTTGAGGAGCGGGCATTGAAGCCCCTGCGCGGAGGCGATGTGTTCGACCTTGGCGGGGTTACCGTTGAGGCGTACGCCGTTCCAGGGCACACTCACGGATCCATGATTTTTTTGGTGCCGGAGGAACGCGCTGCCATGTTCGGCGACGCATGTGGGCCGGGGACGATTTTGCTTGAGGATTGGTCCACCGATGTGAAGACCTATCGGAGGGCCCTCGAGAGCGTGCGCGTGCTGGATGGTCGCTATGATCGCATCGTGCGAAATCACGGTACCTACGAATCGCCGGTCTTCTTGCTGGAGACGGTGATTGAGGTATGTGACGCAATTTTATCGGGTCATGACGATCGCGTGCCGCTTCCGCCGTCGTGCATGGATCTGTTGCCTCGTCCGGCCGCCCTGCCTGCGTATCGCGCCATACGAACAATGGTGACTCGTCAAGGTGAAGTCCGCGTGGATGGGCGCGAAGGTAACGTGAGCTATCGTGCCGACAAGGCTCCGCAGGGAAGGGGATAGGAACATGTCAAAAAGATTGCTGGTCAGAGCTGATGATCTGGGATTTAGCGAAGCGGTCAATTATGGGATTGAGCGCACCTTGCATACGGGAATCGTGCGCAGCGTCGGCGTTATGGCAAACATGCCCGCAGCGGAGCATGGTGTAAGGTTGCTGTCCGGTCATGATGTCGCAGTCGGTCTACATGCGTGCATTAGCGCCGGCGAGCCACTATCTGATTCGAGCCTTGTGCCGTCACTTGTGGAGTCAACTGGGCAGTTCCACGGAAGCGCCGCGTATAGAGCGGTCGAGGAAGATTTCGTTTCATTTGAAGAGGCATACCGGGAGATCCGTTTGCAGGTCGATCAACTTAAGTCTTTACTTGGACGACTCCCGGATTATATTGACATTCATGCCGTGCTTTCACCGTCATTTATGAGGGCGGCGGCAGCCGTTGCCGAGAAGCTCGGACTGCCTGTAAGCTTGTTGCCCGATCGCGGTTGTGACTCAATGAGGGTCGGCGGTTCGATTGTTCGTGTTTTGCCGATGCGCCCTGCCGCCTCTGTTCAAGATGCGCGCAAGCATTTTCTCGATGGCGCGGCGTCCATCAGTTTAGGGGAGACTGCAATGGCGATTTGCCATCCAGGGTACCTCGATGCTTACATCATGGAGCACTCTTCGCTTACGGAAAGCCGAACTTACGAAGCTGAGGCACTGAGTAGCGCCGGCATGATCGATCAACTTGCGCGGCTTGGAATCGAATTGATTGATTATCGAGTTTTATAGCTTCAATTCGGTATGTCACGGATGATGACGCTGCACTGTGCTCGGTTCGGTGGGGCATCATGGTTGAGTCTTTGCGTTTGAGGGAGCGGCGATGAGTGCCTCGAAAATAGTCCAAGGCGCTGCCCCGCATCCGCACCGCGCCACGTCCTCACGCACCTGAAGACGAATCACACGAGAAAGGACCTTCATGGCCAACGCACTTCAACGCGACTTGATGCAGCTGGTGAAGGCTGCCGAGGACGCCGCGTCGCGCAGGCCGCGCACCTGGGCCCAGACGTATCACTTGATGCCACCCGTGGGATGGCTCAACGATCCCAACGGTCTGTACCAGAAGGACGGCGTCTTTCACGCGTACTTCCAATATGCCCCCTTTGACGTCGAGGGCGGCGTCAAGATGTGGGGTCATAGCACGAGCTCCGACTTGGTGAGTTGGACGTACGAGGGCTGCGCGCTGTACCCCGACGAGCCGTTCGATTGCCATGGCGTGTACTCGGGCTCCGCACTTGTGCTCGACGACCACGTGAGCGTGTTTTACACCGGCAATGTCAAGCTTCCCGATGGGAATGGCGCCTACGACTACATCAACACGGGGCGTGAGGGAAATACTGTTATGGTGGATACCGCCGACGGCGAGACGTTCGGCGAGAAGCGCCTTCTGCTCGGCAATGCGGACTATCCAGCTGACCTCTCCTGCCACGTGCGCGATCCCAAAGTATGGCGCGCGGACGCCCCGTGCGGTAGGTACCTCATGGTGCTGGGGGCGCGCCGCCGTGGGGCTGCGGAGGAGGCCGGACCCGCAAAGGACTCCGTCCCGGCCTCGCCATCGCCCCGGCGCGAGCTCTTCGTGCGCTGCCATGGCGCCAGCTGCGAGCGCGATGCCGGAGAGGTGCTCGTGTACGCCTCGGACGAACTTCAGACATGGAGGCTGCAGAACAGGATCCAGTCCTCGGAGCGCTTCGGTTTCATGTGGGAGTGCCCCGATTATTTTGAGCTCGATGCTCTTCAGGTGCTCTCGTTCTCACCGCAGGGCCTTTTTGGCGGCGACTGGGAGCACCGCAACGTGTACCATTCGGGCTACGTGCCCTTTGCGGGCGACATCTGCGGGCGTTATGAGCTGGGGACGTTCCGCTTGTGGGACGCCGGATTCGACTTTTACGCTCCCCAGACTTTCGTGGCCGAGGATGGCCGCCGCATCCTCATGGGCTGGATGGGCATGCCCGAAGACGCCACCTACGGTAACGACCCGACGATCGTCGAGGGCTGGCAGCACTGTTTCACGGTGCCTCGTGAGCTCACGGCAGGGAATGGGGGCGTTGTGCTCCAGCGGCCCGTGCGCGAGCTCGCGTCCCTGCGCGGGCAGGCGCATCGAGCTGTGGATGAGCTGCACCTCGACGTGATACCGACGGCATGCGATATTGCGCTCGAGGACGTGGGCGATGAGATGCATGTGGTCCTGGGAGAGGAGCTCGAACTATTCGTGACTTGCGATCCGGACGAGAGGCTCATGCGGTTCGTGATGCGTTTCCGTGATGCCGGTCGCAATGCTGCCAGTTGCGGGCGCACGGAGCGCTGGGAGCGCGTCAATGCCGTGCGGTCGGTGCGCATTTTGGTCGATACGTCTTCGGTTGAGGTCTTTGTGAATGAAGGTGAGCTCGTCATGAGCACGCGCTGGTACCCGAGGAGCCGCTCGTGTGCCATCAGGGTGCCAGGCGCGCGCATCACGTGCTGGGAATTGAGCGCCAACGGGGAAAAGGGGGAGCTATGAGTCGTTTGCTGGGTGCCCTTGAGATGGGCGGGACGAAGATGGTGTGCGCGACTGGTCGCGCAGACGGGGAGATCGTGGAGCGCGTCCGAATCGACACCGCGGATCCTACCTCGACGCTGGAGGCGTGCGGGGCTTGGTTCGCTGAGCGCGGCGTGGAGGCCCTGGGTGTGGGTGCCTTTGGGCCCACCGATGTCGACCCGGCGTTGCCTCATTTTGGATGCATGCTCACGACTCCCAAGCCCGGCTGGTCGAACGTCGATGTCCTCGGCGCCCTGCGCTCCGTCATCGATGTCCCGGTTGGCTACGACACCGACGTCAACGCGGCATGCTTGGGCGAGGCCGTGTATGGGTGCGCCCGTGGCCTGCGCGACGTTCTTTACCTCACGATTGGCACGGGTGTGGGGGCCGGCGTGCTGGTGGAGGGCAATCTGCTTCATGGCGCGATGCATCCCGAGGCGGGCCACATCCCGCTTACGCGCGACCCAGCCGACCCGATGCCCTCCGGCGTGTCCGCCTGCCCGTTCCACACGAACTGCCTTGAGGGCCTCGCGTGCGGCCCGTCCCTGTGGAAGCGCTGGGGCGATCCCGTCGCGGCTGGCATGGTGGACGACCCGGGCAAGGTCGCGCTCATCGGCGGGTATCTCGGTCAGGCGCTCGCGACGTTCGTGTTGTGCTACATGCCCCGCAAGATCGTCATCGGCGGGGGCGTGGGCGATCACCTGCCGTTGCTGCCGCCAGCCCGCATCAAGCTTGCGGAGCTGCTCAACGGCTATCTCGCCATTCCCGAGATGGATGATCTCGATGCCTACGTCGTCGGTAATTCGCTCGATGGCGACCAGGGGATCTTGGGCTGTCTGGAGCTCGCGCGGCGCGCGCTTGGGGAGAACTAGGCTCGCGCGGGCGCGCAGGAGGCGGCGGGTTCGTCGCCGCTGCGCTGGCCTGAGATATGTGGTGACCCTCAGGATTATCTCGACGATGAAAGGGCAGTCGCAACGATGCTGTCCCAGCTTGAGCTTGAGGCTCGCTACGCGGGGGGGGGCTCGGCTGCGACCGCCCATTTTGTGTACGCTGATCATGCCAATGAAGTCATCGAACGCCGTGGCCTGGCACAAGAAGGGGACATCGTTGCTAAAAAGCCCGTCCCAAATGAGCTACTTTTCGGTGATGGTGGCAATGAGGGTGTCGGCCCGGGTTGCTATGACGTTGTTGATCTCCGTCTGCAGCGTTTCATAGGCCTCGATGGCGTGCTCGCCGGCGGGGGTGAGCGTGGATCCGCGGGCGCCGTCGCGCTCGATGAGTTTGCATCCCAGCTGCCCTTCGGCCTCGTTCACGATGCGCCAGGCCTTAGAATACGCCATGCCCATGCTTTTGGCGGCGCGGTTGAGTGAGTGCTCCCGGGCAATACCCTGCAGCAGCAAGACGCAGCCATGGCCGAACACGCCCGGCAAATCCTTGTCGCACGCTTGAATGACCAACTTTGCCGTCGTCTTGTACTTCATACGCTCCACGTCTCCCCGCTAAAGTGTTTGCTGGGCAAACGCAAAGCCTGCGTCAAACCCTCGTGTGCTCTTTCTAAACCATGCATTGTAGCAGTCAAAGTGCGTTAAGATACTTCCCCAGTATTGGGCGCCCAAGGTTGGGCTGGGTCCTACGAGGCCTGCAGCCGACCGGTCGCATGGAAAAAGGAGAAACATGGCTACGTTCTTTCCCGGTGAGTCCCACACGTTTTCGGAGTATCTGCTGGTCCCTGGTTACTCGTCCTCGCAGTGCATCCCCAACAACGTCTCTCTTAAGACGCCGCTAACTCGCTTCAAGCGCGGTGAGAAGCCGGCAATCACCCTGAACATCCCCATGGTTTCCGCCATCATGCAGTCCGTCTCGGGCGTCGACATGGGTGTCGCGCTCGCTACTGAGGGTGGCCTGTCCTTCATTTACGGTTCTCAGACCCCCGAGTCCGAGGCTGCTATGGTCAAGGCCGTTAAGGATCACAAGGCTGGTTTCGTTCAGTCCGATTCCACGCTGACACCCGACATGACCATGGAGCAGGTTATCGAGCTCAAGGAGAAGACCGGCCACTCCACCATGCCGGTCACCGACGACGGCACTCCCAAGGGCAAGCTCCTGGGCATTGTCACCAGCCGTGACTATCGTCCCAGCCGCGATGACCACCAGAAGAAGGTCTCCGAGTTCATGACCCCGCGCGAGCAGCTCATCGTGGGCGACAAGAACATCAGCCTCAAGGTTGCCAACGACGTCATTTGGGACAACAAGCTCAACGCCCTGCCGATCGTCGACGACAACGATCACCTTATGGGCATCGTCTTCCGCAAGGACTACGACAGCCACAAGACCAACCCCAACGAGCTGCTCGATAACGACAAGCGCTATATGGTCGGCGCCGGTATCAACACCCGCGACTATGCCGAGCGCGTGCCGCTGCTCATCGAGGCCGGCGCCGATGTCCTGTGCATCGACTCTTCCGAGGGCTTCAGCGAGTGGCAGAAGCGCACCATCGAGTGGATCCGCGCCAACTACGGCGAGGACGTCAAGGTCGGTGCCGGTAACGTCGTCGACGCCGAGGGCTTCCGATTCCTGGCCGACTGCGGTGCCGACTTCATCAAGGTCGGTATCGGCGGCGGTTCCATCTGCATTACCCGCGAGACCAAGGGTATCGGTCGTGGCCAGGCCACCGCGCTGATCGACGTCTGCCGCGCTCGCGACGAGTACTACGAGGAGACCGGTGTCTACGTGCCCGTGTGCTCCGACGGCGGCATCGTCTACGACTACCACATGACGCTCGCCCTTGCCATGGGCGCCGACTTTATGATGCTGGGCCGCTACTTCGCCCGCTTTGACGAGAGCCCGACCGAGCGCGTCAACGTCAACGGCCAGTACATGAAGGAGTACTGGGGCGAGGGTTCTGCGCGTGCCCGCAACTGGCAGCGCTACGACCTGGGCGGCGCCGCGAAGCTCAGCTTCGTCGAGGGCGTCGACTCCTACGTTCCCTACGCCGGCTCCCTCAAGGACGGCGTGGGCGGCACGCTCTACAAGGTCAAGTCCACGATGTGCAATTGCGGTGCCCTCTCGATCCCCGAGCTCCAGGAAAAGGCACGCCTGACCCTTGTCAGCTCCACCTCCATCGTCGAAGGCGGCGCCCACGACGTAGTCGTGAAAGACTCCCAGCAGTCTGTGTCTTATCGATAAGATAAGACCTGCACATAAAGGTTGAGCCTCAACCACGTTATTTAGATAAAGCGAGATGCCTGCAAGTCGCAGACATCTCGCTTGTTGTATTTGCTATCATCATGCGAGTCAACCTTAGGGTCGGGCGGCTTAGCTTTGTTCGCTACAAGTTCCGCACGCAAAGAAGAGCACTTAATGTGCTCTTCGTCTTGCGCAGGACTGTCCGCAGTAGCGAATAAAGCTAAGCCGACCGACCCCATTAAAGATTAAAGGAGCTGATATGTGCGATTGCACAGATCATAAGGATGAGATCCCTGCCTACGACGCGCAGGCCATAGAGTCCAAGTGGATGAAGGCCTGGGAGGACTCCAACCTCTTTGCCGTCGACACCGACGCCAGCAAGCCCAAGAAGTACGTGCTCGAGATGTTCCCGTATCCGTCGGGCGACCTGCACATGGGCCACGCGCGCAACTATACCATCGGCGATGCCATGGCCCGTCAGGCCCGCATGCGCGGCTACGATGTGCTGCACCCCATCGGCTTTGACGCCTTTGGCCTGCCTGCCGAGAACGCCGCCATCAAGCACAACACGCAGGCTGCCGCCTGGACGTATAAGAACATGGACCAGGCGCTCGCCACGATGAAGCGCATGGGCTTCTCCTACGATCTGGATCGCATGGTCAAGACCTGCAGCTCCGATTATTACCGTTGGGGTCAGTGGATCTTTGAGAAGTTGTGGGAAAAGGGCCTGGTCTACCGCAAGAAGAACCCGGTCAACTGGTGCCCCACCTGCAAGACCGTTTTGGCCAACGAGCAGGTAACCGAGGGCAAGTGCTGGCGTTGCGGCACCGAGCCCGAGAAGCGTGACCTCGAGCAGTGGTACTACAAGATCACCGACTACTCCCAGGAGCTGCTCGACGATCTGGAGAAGCTCCCCGGCTGGCCCGAGCGCGTCAAGCAGATGCAGGCCAACTGGATCGGCCGCTCCGAGGGCGCCGAGGTTGACTTTACCCTGTGCGACGCCGATGGCGAGCCCATCGAGGGCGACGAGGGTAAGATCACCGTCTTCACCACGCGCGCCGACACGCTCTTTGGCGTTTCCTTCTTTGTCCTGTCTCCCGAGTACGCGCGCCTGCACGAGCTCGTCGAGGGCACTCAGTACGAGGAGGCCGTCACCAAGATCGTCGAGGACTCCAAGCATATCTCTGCCGTCGAGCGCGCCCAGGGTACCCTCGAGAAGCACGGCGCCTTTACGGGCCGCTACGTGGTAAACCCCGTCAACGGCGAGAAGATCCCCGTGTGGGTTGCCGACTATGTCGTTGCCGACTACGGCACCGGTGCCGTCATGGCCGTTCCCTGCGGCGACCAGCGCGACTTTGAGTTCGCCCGCAAGTACGACCTGCCGATCGTGCCGATCATCCTGGACGATGAGGATCGCGCTGCCGTCGAGGCTAGCGGCGAGACCATCGACACCTTCCATGCCGAGACCGTCGACTGGGATTGCGCCCACGCTGCCGAGGGCACGCTGGTCCAGTCGGGCAAGTACACCGGCATGCGCGGCGGCAAGCACTCTGAGGGCGAGGCTGCCATCGTGGCCGACCTCGAGGCCATGGGCTGCGGCCGTCGCAAGGTCGAGTTCCGTCTGCGCGACTGGCTCATCAGCCGTCAGCGTTATTGGGGCAACCCCATCCCGGCCATCCACTGCGAGCACTGCGGCATCGTGCCCGTGCCCGAGGACCAGCTGCCGGTGACGCTGCCCGAGAACCTGGACCTGGGTGCCGGCGAGACCCTCGCCGAGTGCAAGGAGTTCTACGAGACCACCTGCCCGGTCTGCGGTCGCCCGGCCAAGCGTGAGACCGATACCATGGACACCTTTACCTGCTCCAGTTGGTATTACCTGCGCTATACCGACCCGCACAACACCGAGCTGCCCTTCTCCCGTGAGGCTGCCGACCGTTGGATGCCCGTCGATAACTACATCGGCGGCATCGAGCACGCCATTTTGCACCTGCTCTACAGCCGCTTCTTTACCAAGGCGCTGCGCGATCTGGGCCTGCTGAGCGTTGACGAGCCCTTCACCAACCTGCTGTGCCAGGGCATGGTCAAGGACGAGAACGGCGACACCATGTCCAAGTCCAAGGGCAACGTCGTGCCCCCGAGCTCGGTCATTGAACCCTACGGTGCCGACACCATGCGTCTGGCGATCCTGTTTATCGCCCCGCCCGAGAAGGACTTCGACTGGGATCCCAAGGCCGTCGAGGGCGCCAACCGCTTCATTAAGCGCGCCTGGCGTATCGTGTGGCAGCTCGTCCAGTCCGGTGACGCCAACGTGGCCTTTGACAAGTCCGCGCTCGACGAGGCCGCGATGAAGCTCTATCGCGAGCGTCACCGCACCATTGCCAAGTGCACCGAGGACTTTGACCGCGGCCAGTTCAACACCGCGATCTCGGCCGTCATGGAACTCGTCAATGCCGCGAGCGCCTACCTCAACGCTACTGAGGGCGCTTCCCGTGACAAGGCCCTGTGTTACGGCGTGGCCAAGGATATCGTGAGCGTCCTTGCCCCCATCTGCCCGTTCTGGGCCGACGAGCTGTGGCATGAGGCGCTCGGCTGCGAGGGCAATGCCTACACCGCCGCCTGGCCCGAGTTCGACTTGGCCGAGTCCATCGAGGACACGGTGCAGATCGTCGTACAGGTGCTCGGCAAGGTCCGCGGCCGCATCGACGTCGCCCGCGACGCCTCCAACGAGGAGATGCAGGCTGCCGCTGAGGAAGCCGTCGCTAAGTGGCTCGAGGGCAAGACGGTCGTCAAGGCCATCTGCGTGCCCGGCAAGCTGGTCAACCTGGTGGTCAAATAAGCTCTGCGCGTAAAGCTGACATGCAATAAACGAGGGACGGTCCGGTTGGGTCGTCCCTCGTTTTGTGTTGTATGCCCTGCTTAGTCAGTGCGTCGCACCGTCTTCTACGGGATGTGCACCAGGTCCCTAAAGTAAACGTTGCCCGTTGCCTCTTCGAACATCCAAATGTTGAGGTAGATGTCGTTGAGGTCGTTGTTGACATCAAAATCCGGGTCGTCGAAGGTGCCTACAAAGGCGAGCATCGCGGTCGCTTCTTCGCCCGCTGCGACCTGCTGGCGCATGTGCACATCGCGGACCACGCCGTTGACGTAGGCATAGGAGTCCACATCACCAAACATCATATCGACATCGGTGTTGTTGGTCACCGTAAAGACGAGCGCGGCGTCGCCATAGCCGTCGGCGTCCTTGCCCACGCAGGTAACATGGACGTTCTCGTCTGCCTCAAGGTCGATGGGGAACTGTTCTTGGGGGTCGGGACCCAGTCCCTGGGGATCGACGATGTCTTCGTTAATTTTATCGAAGCTCTCCGATGGCGTCGTTTTCTCGATGGCTTTGGTGCTGCCAGGGTTCGGTTCGCATGTTCCGGTTTTGCCATTCGTGTTGCCGCAGCCTAAGAGGGCCAACGAGCACGTTGCGATGGCGAGCGCAGTCATGCAGAGGGTGCCTAGGCGATTCATGGGTGCCTCCTTGCCGTAGAGGATTTGGAAAGGTTCGTCGTTGTGCGACTTGCTGGCTGGCTTGTTGCAGAATGCCCCTTAGCGTAAGTCTGATCGAAAGGGGCTCGGGGAGGAATGCCCTTGGGGTCCGAACGGGCTTGTGGAATGGGACGCATGGCCCGTTTTGGGGCTGTTGAGGGTGCGCCGCTTGGGGTTCTTCGACCAATTGTCCTATTCTTGTGGAGAAGCTGTGCGCACGCTGACCTGCAGATTCGTACTGTGCTTGCGCGTTTCCGCAGCTATTGGTATAGTTTGCTTGCAAATGAAGTTGTAATTGAAAGAAGTGGGGTTTCGGCCCCGCTTCTTTTTTGTATGGATGGAGGTGCCGCAATGGTCAAGACCAAGACCGAGCAGGCGATTATCGACGCGCTCGAGGCCGTCGCTCCCCAGTACGATGTCGACATCGTCGACGTCGAGCTCGTGGGTGCCACCAAGGCCCCCTGCGTGCGCGTGCGTATCGAGGGTGCCGAGGGTCAGAGCCTGTCGCTCAATGACGTCACGGCCAACACCAAGTGGGTCGGCGATGTGATTGAGGAGCTCGACCCCATCTCTTCGAGCTATACGCTCGAGGTGTCGAGCCCGGGTATGGCGCGCCCGCTGCGCCGCCCGTGCGACTTTGCCCGCTTTGTGGGCGAGAACTGTGAGCTCACCTCCACCGCCACCGAGGGCCGTCGCAAGTACGCCGGCAAGATTGCCGCTTCGACCGAGACCGACGTGACCCTCGAGCTCGAGGACGGCGAGTCCGTCACCCTCGATTTCTCTGATGTTAAAAAGTGCAAGTTGAAGCCCACCTACGACTTCAAGCCCGCGAAGGAAGGAAAGTAAGATGGCAGCATCCGACATGATGTCCGCCCTGATGGAGCTTTGCCAGGAGAAGCACATCGACCAGCTCTACCTGATCGACCGCCTGGAGCAGTCGCTCGCCAAGAGCTATGCCGAGATCCTGCATCTTGAGTGGGGCGCCAAGGTGACCATCGACCGCACCACCGGCAAGATCTACGTCTACCGCCTGGAGCCGATCGACGATTCCATGGACGAGGAGGGCAACTTCACCGAGTTCGAGGAGATCGACGTCACCCCCAAGAACACGAGCCGCATCGCTGCCCAGCACGCCAAGGCCGAGATCAACGCCATCGTGCGCAACTCCGCCCGCGAGCAGATCTACGAGGAGTTCTCCGGCCGCATCGGTGACCTCATCAGCGGTACCGTGCTGCAGTCCACGCCCGACTTCACGATTGTCAAGATTCGCGAGGGCGTCGAGGCTGAGCTTCCGCACTTTGATCAGCGTCGTTACGAGAACGAGCGCAACGAGCGTCCGATGGGCGAGCGCTACCTGCACAACCAGCACATCAAGGCCGTGATCATCGACGTTCGCGACCCCAACTCCAACCTGCAGCCGGTTCGTGGCGAGCACAGCCGTCCGCCGATTGTCATCTCCCGTACCCACCCCGAGCTCATGCGTCGTCTGTTTGAGCAGGAGGTGCCCGAGATCTATGAGGGCACCGTCCAGATCAAGTCGATCGCCCGCGAGCCCGGCCAGCGCTCCAAGGTCGCCGTCCACTCGCTTGACGACCGTCTGGATCCCGTGGGTGCCTGCGTCGGCCCCAAGGGCAGTCGTGTTCGCGCCGTCGTGGGCGAGCTCCGTGGCGAGCGCGTCGACGTCATCCTGTGGGATGCCGATCCTGCCGTCTACGTCGCCAACGCCCTGTCGCCCGCTAAGGTCACCCGCGTCCTCATCGACGAGGAGAAGGCCTATGCCGGCGTCATCGTGCCCGATGACCAGCTGTCCCTCGCCATCGGCAAGGAGGGCCAGAACGCCCGCCTCGCTGCGCGCCTGACCGGCTGGCACATTGACATCAAGTCCGAGACGCTTGCCGCCGACATCCTCAAGAACGTTCCCGTTCACGAGGAGCTCGCCGCCGACCTGATCGGTGACGAGGAGGACGAGGACGTCCGTCGCTGCGAGTACGTGTCCGAGGACGGCATCCAGTGCCGCAACCAGGCCCGTCCCGGCTCCCGTTTCTGCGGTGTCCACGACACCGACGCCTTCGATGATGCGGAGGACCTGATCTAGCGCGCGGTCGCGCCGGGCAGGTCCCAGCGCATACCCCACGCTCGTTCAGTCTCTAGGCACCCAAGGTGCCAGAAAGGGTAGGTGAAGTCATATGGCAAAAGTCCGTGTGTCCACCCTGGCCAAAGAGTTCGGCATGACCTCCAAGGAACTGATGGGTCATCTCGCCGAAATGAAGATTCCCGCTAAGTCCGCTTCCTCCACCTTGGAGGACGCCTATGTCGCTATGGTCCGCAAGCAGCTCGCCTCGGTGATCGAGGCCCGCGCTCAGGAAGTCGAGGCCGCCAAGCAGGCCGAGGAGCAGGCAGCTGCCGCCGAGGAGGCCGCTCGCGCTGCCGAGGCCGAGCGCGAGCGCATCGCCGCCGAGAAGGCCCGCGAGGAGGAGCGCCGCCAGTTTGCCGCAGCCCAGGCTGCCGAGGAGGCTGCCCGCGCCGAGGCCGAGGCCAAGAAGAAGGCCGAGCAGGAGCGCCTTGCTCGCGAGAAGGAGGAGGCTGCTCGCGAGGCCCAGCGCCGCGCCGTTCCCGCTTCCGACTCCGGTTCGCGCTTCCGTTCGCTGCTCGACCAGATCGCCGCACAGGAGACCGTGCTCAAGGAGAAGAAGGACGCCGAGGACAAGGCCAAGGCCGAGCGTGCCGCCGAGCGCGGTAACCGTCGTGGCGGCAACAACGACCGCCGCGGAGGTCGTCGTAACGATCGTAACGCCTCCGACAGCAACTCCGAGCGCAACGCCTCCGAGAGCCGTCCGCACAGCCATCGCACCAACGCCAGCAACAACGTCGCTGCCGGCATGGACTTCCCCAACCCCGACAAGCAGGGCAAGGGCAAGAAGCGCAAGGGCGGTCACAACAACGAAGAGGACCACTACAGCCGTATGGCTCGCGAGGCCGAGGAGTACAGTCGCGAGAAGGTACTCGAGGAGGCTCGTGCCGCCGTCGAGGAGGCCTCTCGCGAGTCCACCGGTCGCCGCAAGAAGCGCAAGGAGAAGCGCGAGCGCGAGGCTGCCAAGGCTCAGGAGGAGCGCAAGATAGAGGAGGCGCTGGCCCAGGGCGTGAACCCCGAGGAGCTCGACGCCATCAAGGTCTCCCAGGGCGTTACCGTCCAGGAACTCGCCGAGGCACTCGACGTTCCGGCCAACGACATCATCAAGCGCCTGTTCCTGCTGGGCACGCCGCTCACCATGACGCAGTCCATGTCCGATGACCTTGTCGAGCTCGTTGCCGACGACCTGGGTCGTCAGATCAAGATCATTACCCCCGAGGAGGAGAATACCTTCTCGTTCTACGACGATCCCGCCGACCTTAAGCCGCGCGCACCGGTCGTCACCGTCATGGGCCACGTCGACCACGGCAAGACGTCGCTGCTCGACGCCATCCGTCACACCGGCGTTGCTGCCGGCGAGGCGGGCGGCATTACGCAGGCCATCGGCGCTTCGCAGGTCATGATCAACGACCGCAAGATCACCTTCATCGATACCCCGGGTCATGCCACCTTTACGGCCATGCGTGCCCGTGGTGCCAAGGTGACCGACATCGTCATTCTGATCGTGGCCGCCGACGACGGCGTCATGCCCCAGACCGTCGAGTCGATCAACCACGCCAAGGCCGCCGGCGTACCCATCGTCGTCGCCGTCAACAAGATCGATAAGCCGGGTGCCAACCCCGACCGCGTGCGCCAGGAGCTCACCGAGTACGGTGTCATCCCCGAGGAGTGGGGCGGACAGAACATGTTCGTCAACATCTCGGCCAAGCAGAAGATCGGTATCGACGACCTTCTGGAGACCGTGCTGCTCCAGGCAGATGTGCTCGAGCTCAAGGCCAACCCGGACACCTTTGCCTCCGGCAACGTCCTCGAGGCCAAGCTCGACAAGGGCCGCGGCTCGGTCGCTACCGTGCTCGTGACCCGCGGTACCCTACACGTGGGCGATACGCTGGTCGCCGGCCTCACCTACGGCCGCGTCCGCGCCATGCTCGACCCCAAGGGCCGCGCCGTCACCGAGGCCGGTCCCTCCGACGCCGTCGAGATCCTGGGCCTGCAGTCCGTGCCCAACGCCGGTGACGAGTTCCGCGTGTTCGAGGACGAGCGCGAGGCTCGTGCCCTTGCCGACGAGCGTTCGCTCAAGGCCCGTATCGAGGAGCAGAGCCGCGTCAAGCACGTCACGCTCGAGAACCTCTTCGAGACCATTGCCGACGCCGAGGTCAAGGAGCTCAACCTGATCATCAAGGCCGACGTCCAGGGTTCCATCGAGGCCCTTCAGGACTCGCTCGACAAGATGGATCAGTCCGAGGTTCGTATCAACACGATCCACTCCGCCGTTGGTGCCATCAACGAGACCGACGTCGTCCTGGCCGACGCCTCCAACGCCATCATCATCGGCTTTGGCGTCCGCCCCGACGGTAAGGCGCGTTCCGCCGCCGAGCGCGAGGGCGTCGAGATCCGTTGCTACGACGTCATCTACAAGTGCCTCGAGGAGCTCGACGCTGCCCGTATCGGCATGCTCAAGCCCACCGAGGTCGAGGTCTCCACGGGTACCGCGACCGTCCTGGACACCTTCAAGGTGCCTAAAGTCGGTATCGCCGCCGGTGTCCGCGTCGAAGAGGGCGAGATCGCCGCGACCGATTCCGTGCGTCTGGTGCGCGACGGCATCGTGGTCTTCAACGGCAAGATCGCCTCGATGCGTCACTACAAGGACGAGGCCAAGAGCCTCAAGAGCGGTTCCGAGGGCGGCATTGGCCTGGAGAACTTCCAGGACATCAAGCCCGGCGACCAGATCGAGGGTTACCGCATCGACCAGGTTGCCCGTACCGAGTAGGGGGTAGCGCTATGAAGCAAACGCAGGCAACCCGCCGTCTGGGCGAGCAGCTTCGCGAGAAGCTCGGTTATATCCTGCTCTTTGAGGTTTCCGATCCGCGTCTCGACCTGGTTACTTTGACCGCGGTCGAGGTCGCGGTGGACCGTTCGTTCGCGCGTGTGTTCGTGTCGTGCGATGCGAGCCGCTACGACGAGGTCATGGAGGCGCTCGCAAGCGCTAAGGGCCGTATTCGCAGCCTGTTGGCTCGCTCGCTCGATTGGCGTGTTATGCCCGAGCTCGATTTTCGCATCGATCGCTCGACCGATGAGGCCGAGCGCATCACGCGTGCGCTGGAAAACGTTCCCGCCACGCTTGCGATCGAAAAGGACGAGGACGGCTATCCGATAGCGGATGCCGCCCAGGAGGCAGCTTTAGATGACTAATTCCGCCGACCTCGCCTCGTGCGAGTCTGCAGATATTCAGCGACGCATCCTCGAGCTCATCGAGGGTGCGTCCTCCATTGCGATTTCGGGACATACTTCTCCCGATGGCGATGCCTTGGGCTCCGTGTTGGGTCTGGGCCTTTCGCTCATGAAGTTTTTCCCCAACAAGGACATTGCGCTGCTGCTGGCAGACGATGATCCGGTTCCGCGCATCTACCGCTTTATGGAAGGCTCCGATCGCCTGGTACCGGCATCTGCGTATACCGGCAATCCGGACCTGTTCATCTCGGTGGACGTGCCGGTCGTCGAGCGTCTCAATAATTCCGCCGAGGTGCTTCGTCGCTCCAAGCATGTGGTGTGCTTCGATCACCATCCGGCGCGCGAGGAGTTTGCCGAGCTCAGCCTGAGGTGCGTCGAAGCTGCAGCCTGCGCCATGATCATCGACCGCTTCTTGGACAATTGCGGCATTGTCGCACGTGATGGCGTTGCAACCTGCCTGCTGTGTGGCTTGGTTACCGATACCGGCCGTTTTCAGTACCAAAACGCCGACGCCGCCGCGTTCCATGCAGCCTCGCGTCTGGTTGCCCACGGTGCCGATCCGGCGCGTGTGGCACTCGAGGTCTACCAGAGCATGCGCGTTGAGTTTTTGCACCTCAAGTCCATCGTTATGGGCCGCATTAAGACGGTGGCCCACGGGCGCGTCGCGTATAGCTACGCGTACCAGAGTGACCTTGAGGCGTGCGGTGTCACCTCGGATGAGTGCGACGGTCTGGTTGACGTGGTGCGCTCGGTGATGGGCGTCGAGGTCTGCCTGTTCCTGAAGGGCATTGAGGGCGATACCAAGGTGCGCGGCAACCTGCGCTCCAAGGGTGACCTCAACGTGTCCGAGATCGCTGCTGCCTTTGGCGGAGGCGGACATCCTGCTGCCGCCGGTTTCTCCAACAACGGAACGATTCTCGAGACGCTCACCGTGGCACTTCCCATGCTGGCCGAACTGGTAGGGGAGGATCCCGCTTCGGTGACCGTCGAGCTTTAACTTTTTGGATGGTACATGGCTCGTCGTACGCCTTCTCAACTGAATATGCTGCTCGCCGTCGATAAGCCGGTGGGCTGCACGTCCCACGATGTGGTTTCGCAATGCCGGCGCGCCCTCCATGAGCGACGCGTCGGCCATGCCGGCACGCTCGACCCCATGGCATCGGGTGTCATGGTGGTGGGTGTGGGCCAGGCCACCCGTCTGCTGGGCATGCTCACGCTCGATACCAAAAGCTATGTCGCCGACATCTCGTTTGGCGCCGAGACCAATACCGATGATGCGGAGGGCGAGGCGGTCCGCACGGTGGCTGTTGCCAACGAGCTCCGCGATCCTGCCTATGCCCGTGAGCGCTTGGCCGCTATGCTGGGTCCGCAGATGCAGGTGCCGCCGGCGTTTTCGGCTATCTCGGTCAATGGCGTTCGCGCCTACAAGTCTGCTCGCGAGGGCAATGCGGTGGACCTACCTCCGCGCCCCGTCGAGGTCTATGCCGCCGACCTGATCGCCGTGGGAGGCGAAGGTGATACGTGTGTGTGGACCGTGGCGTTCTCAGTGAGCAAGGGTACCTATATCCGTGCGCTCGCTCGCGATTTGGGCCGCGCCTGCGAGAGCGCCGCGCACATTTCCGCGCTGCGCCGCACGGCCTCCGGTGTTGTTTCCATTGGCGCTTGTCATGCGGTCGAGGAGCTTTCTCCCGAGTCCGCGGCTGGCTTTGCCCTGGATCCCATTGCGGCCCTGGGCGCCTCGCGTGTTGACTTGCCGGGCAATCTTGCCGACGATCTGCTCTGCGGCCGACGCATTCCCGTTGAGCGTGCGCTTGCCGATTTCGATACCTTGAAGTCGCCTTTTGCGTTGGTGCTCGATGGGGGACTCAAGGCGCTCGCCCGCATCGAGGGTGGCCGCTTTGTCATGGAGCACGTGTTTCCGCAGGCAATCGGCGGTGTTCGATGATGTTGTCCGCTCGCGAGCTCGCGCGTATCTTTTTCGAGGGCGAGTCGGACGAGGCTCGCATCGTTGCTGCCGATACGTTTGATGAGTGCGAGCACTTGGGTGCCGCATCGATTGCCATCGGCGTGTTCGATGGCGTGCACCGTGGACACCAGGAGCTCATTGCGGCGCTTGTCCGTGACGCCCGTGCCCATGGCTGTAAGGCGGTCGTGGTCACTTTCGATCCCGATCCGGACGTTGTGGTGAGTCCTTCGCCCGCTCAAAAATTGATGACGACGGCCGACCGTCTACATGCCTTGGCTCAGACCGGGGTCGATGCGGTGGTGGCCGTTCCCTTTACGCCTGAGGTTGCGGCACTCGACCATGTTGCTTTTCTCTCGCTGGTGTCGCGTCTGGTCGACATTCGTTCGATTCGCGTTGGCAGCGACTTTAGGCTGGGTCGTGGCGGTGCTTCTGGTGTTGCCGAGATGCGCTCTTGGGGTTCCGGGCGCGGCGTTGACGTGTATGGTCACGACCTGCTTTGCGAGGGCGGTGAGGCCATTTGCGCCACCCGCATTCGTCATGAGCTGGGACAGGGCCATGTGGAGCTTGCTGCTGAGTTGCTCGGCCGCCCGTATATGCTGCGTGGCGGTGTTATTCGTGGCCGTCACGAGGGTTCTGACATGGGCTTTCCCACGGCAAACCTGCAGGTTCCCGACGGCATTCAGGTGCCTGCCGATGGTGTGTATGAGGGTCTGGTGCTCGTCGATGACATCGCGTGGCCCGCTGCCGTTAATGTCGGCCTGCCGCCGACGTATGCCGACGATGCCGCTTCATCGCATCTCGAGGCTAACTTAATTGGTTATACGGGCGACCTGTACGGCGCTTCCGTTTCGCTGGCGTTTACGCGCTGGCTGCGTCCCTCGCGTGTGTTCGATTCGCTGGATGAGTTGATTGCGACCGTCGAGGGTAATATCGAGGACATTCGTCACAACTTGGGTGAGCAGGGGGTGGGCATCCGTGATTAGCGATGAGGAAAAAGACCAGGTACGCGCTGCGTCCGACCTAGTTGCTATCGTGCAGGAAACGGTTGAGCTCAAGCCCCGCGGCCATGAGTTTTGGGGTTGCTGCCCCTTTCATGGCGAAAAGACGCCGTCCTTCCACATTATCCCTGCCACACAGGTGTGGCATTGCTTTGGCTGCGGCGAGGGTGGCGACGTCTTCACCTATATCATGAAGCGCGAGAACCTGAGCTTTCCCGAGTCAATCCGCTATTTGGCCGATCGTGCGGGTATTGAGCTGCATGACACCGGAGATCGTCGCGAGCGCGGTACCAAGCGTGCCCGCATCTACGATCTGTGTGCCGAGACCGCCCAGTTCTACCACACCATGCTTATGCGCGGTAAGGACGGCCGTCCACGCGAGTACTTTGCCAGCCGTGGTATGGGTGGCGACGTCTGCCGCCGCTACTGCCTGGGCTTTGCACCGGGCCGCAACGCGCTGGTGTCGCACCTGTCCCAGGCGGGTTTTACCCCGCAGGAGATGATCGACGCCAACGTTGCCGTGAGCCGCGGGCGCGGGCAGCTTGCCGACCGCTTCTACGACCGCGTGATGTTTCCCATCTTTGACGAGCAGGGTCACAACATTGCCTTTGGCGGGCGCATCATGGGTGACGGCCAACCCAAGTACCTCAACACCGCCGAGACGAGCGTGTTCCATAAAAAGCGAAACCTCTATGGCTTTAACTGGGCCAAGGAGTTTATCGTCGCGCAGGATACGGCCATCGTGGTGGAGGGCTATACCGATTGCATCGCCTGCTGGGAGGCGGGGATCAAAAACGTTGTCGCCACGCTGGGCACCGCGCTCACGGAGCATCACGTCAAGACGCTCACCCGCTTTGCCAAGCGTATCGTGTATATGTTCGATGGCGATGCCGCGGGCCAGAAGGCCGCCCGTCGCGCGATTCAATTTATCGAGCAGGATTCGATGGACCTGCGCTGCGTGGTGCTGCCCGACGGCAACGACCCCATGGAGTTCATCACAGCGCATGGTGGACAGGAGCTTCAGGCGCGCATCGACGCTGCCGAGCCGCTCATGGACTTTGTCTACCGTTCGCTGCAGGAGTCGAGTGACATCACCACGCCGGGCGGTCGTGCCAAGGCGCTGGAAGATGCGCTGACGCTTATCTATCCGCTGCGCGATAGCTATATGATCGACACATACTTTATTCAGATTGCCGATCTGCTGGGTTTGGATCTGGAGACGGTTCGCGCGAGTTCGGGTCGCGTGTTTCGCGATGTCGCCAAGCGCGAAGATGCGGAACGACGTCGTGAGCAGAACTATGAACGCCAGCGGGCGCAAGCCGAGCGCTCTGGTAGCGCGGGCGGTCGGACGTCTGGTTCGCAGGGGGCATCTCGCGGTGCTTGGGCATCGGGCGCGACGCCGCCGGTGTCCGCGCCGGTCGAAGAAGAGCCGTATGACTACGTCCCGCTCGATGCCTACGGTGCCGCGCCCGTGGAGGTCGTCGACGACCTGCCGCCGATCGATGTGCCTGATGGTATGGGTGCTGTGCCTGTGACTGATGGTTCGGGCGCTCCGGCTGCGGCGGCGCCGATGGTTCTTACTGATCTTGAGCGCAAGTCCTTGGCAGGGGAGCGCGAGCTGTTGACGATGCTTACGAGCTACCCCGACCTGTTCCGCACGTATGCCGACCGCATCTGCTCTATCGAGTGGGTTGACCCACGTCACGAGTCCATCGCATGGGCCGTTCTGGCAACTCCGCCGAGAACCGATCCTGCAGCCTGCATGGATGCGGCGCGCTCGGTGTGTCCCGAGGCGGCAACGCTTGTGAGTGCCGGGCGCATCTCCGCGACGAGCAAGCACCCCACCGAGACGAACATCGTGTTCATGCTCGATACGCTCGAGCTCTACACCATCAAGCGCCGCATGCGTGCCGCACAGGCCAAGCTGCGCCAGGACCGTTCGCTCGATGATGAGGCCCGTCGCGCGCTGACCGTGCAGGCCGCGCAGGATTCGCAGCGTCAACGCGAGCTGCAAAAGTCTATCGGCGGCGTGGCGGACCCGTTCCGTTTGATCGGTCTGGAGGCCGCAGGCACCGAACAGGCCTAGATGTTGTGGTCAACCAGCGTATTCTCGCCTATATCCAGTCCTCTTTTTGGGTATAGACGCCTATGTGTGTGCTAAAGTATTGAGTCCTGTGGACTATGAAGGGAGAATCTGTGCCAAAAAAGACTGAGAGCACGGGTACTGGGCTGGAATCCTACGTTGCAAAGCTCATGGGCAACGGCTCAAACAGGACTTCGGTAACCGAGGACGAGATTCAGGTCGCCCTGAAGGATATCGATGTTTCTGACGAGCAGCTCACCGCGGTGTATTCCGCGCTGCGCAACAGCGGCATCCAGATTATCTCCGCGAGCGGAAACGACGACGCCCCCATGGACGTCGACGATGACGATAACGATACCGATACTGACGATTTCGATGACGAAGACGAGCACGATTCCGGCTCGCTCGACGATCACGAGCTCAAGATGGCCCGTCAGGCCGACGCCGAGATGGGTTCTTCCAAGAGCAAGAAGAAGCGCACCGTGCGCACGTCCCGTTCACGCTCCCGCGTGCGTGGCATCGATGCCTCCACGGTGATGCTGACCGGCGATCCTGTTCGTATGTACCTCAAGGAGATCGGCAAGGTCGATCTGCTGACCGCCTCCGAAGAGGTCGATCTGGCCATGAAGATCGAGGCCGGTCTTGAGGCCACCGAGAAGCTCGAGGCTGCCGATGCCGGTGAGCTCGAGCTCACGCGTGCCGAGATGCGTCGTCTTACGCGCATTGAGAACGTGGGCCTCGAAGCCAAGCAGGCACTCATCAGCGCAAACCTGCGTCTGGTTGTCTCCATCGCCAAGCGCTATGTCGGCCGCGGCATGCTGTTTCTTGACCTGATCCAGGAGGGCAACCTCGGTCTGATTCGCGCCGTCGAGAAGTTCGACTACCAGAAGGGCTTCAAGTTCTCCACGTACGCCACGTGGTGGATCCGTCAGGCCATTACGCGCGCCATTGCCGATCAGGCCCGTACCATCCGTATTCCCGTGCATATGGTCGAGACTATCAACAAGCTCGTCCGCGTGCAGCGCCAGCTCCTTCAGGACCTGGGTCGCGACCCGACCCCTGAGGAGATCGGTGCCGAGATGGACATGAGCGCCGACCGCGTCCGCGAGATCCAGA
Organism: Collinsella sp. AF05-9; assembly: GCF_003465595.1. Classification (NCBI taxonomy): domain Bacteria; kingdom Bacillati; phylum Actinomycetota; class Coriobacteriia; order Coriobacteriales; family Coriobacteriaceae; genus Collinsella; species Collinsella sp. AF05-9. The sequence goes on along the minus strand of NZ_QSBB01000001.1, from coordinate 141,657 downwards.
AGATCTCGCAGGAGCCCGTGTCGCTCGAGACCCCCATCGGCGAGGAAGAGGATTCCCAGCTGGGCGACTTTATCGAGGACTCCCAGGCTATCGTTCCGCCCGATGCCGCCAGCTTCTCCATGCTGCAGGAGCAGCTCACTCAGGTGCTCGACTCGCTTGCCGATCGTGAGCGCAAGGTTATCGAGCTGCGCTTTGGCCTTGTCGACGGGCATCCCCGCACGCTCGAGGAAGTCGGCCGCGAGTTTGGCGTCACGCGCGAGCGTATCCGCCAGATCGAGTCCAAGACCTTGGCCAAGCTCCGCCACCCGAGCCGCAGCAGCAAGCTGAAGGACTACATCGAGTCATAACCTCGCAAGCAAGAAGCGCCCTCAAGCACATCCGCTTGGGGGCGCTTTCATGTGGTCATTGGGGACGTTCTTGAATGACTAGTCGTTTAACACTCATTGGGGACAGACTTAAATGAGTGCCCGCAAAATGAGAGTGAACCTGGCAGTTGGGGACGTTCCTTTTTTGCCGGCACTTTGGGACACTCCTTGCCGCAACGGTTGGGTCGGAAAATTTCTCAAAAAAGTTCTTGCCCTTCGCCCGATCGTCCGTATAATAAACTTCGTTGCTTGAGAGCACGCACCTATTCCTCGGTAGCTCAATGGTAGAGCACGCGGCTGTTAACCGCGCTGTTGTAGGTTCGAGTCCTACCCGGGGAGCCAGAATTTCTCAGCCCAATCCGCTGGGCTTTTAAATTCCTCGGTAGCTCAATGGTAGAGCACGCGGCTGTTAACCGCGCTGTTGTAGGTTCGAGTCCTACCCGGGGAGCCAGGTTGTAAAACCCGTCGCTTATGCGGCGGGTTTTTTCATGCCGCGACCACTTGACTCGAACGTTGCCATATCAACATTTCGTGTCGAGGATGTAATCCCGCGACCCATCACCTCAACATGGCGCGGTCGTTGTAGAATATTGCAATGATTGCTCCCACGACATGGTGCCGTGAGCACCAGATAAGGAGATTCTTGTGTCTGAGACCATCAACGGCAGCCTGAGCGTCTCGAACGACGTTATTGCCGATATTGCCGGTTATGCCGCGATGACGTGCTATGGCGTCGTCGGTATGGCTGAGCAGCTCCAGGGCGCCGAGAGCGTGCGCCTGCTTGCCGGTCAGCGCCTCCGCAAGGGCGTGCTTGTCTCCGCCGACGAGAACGGCCTTACGGTCGATCTTCACGTCGTGCTCGAGAACGGCGTCAACATGAAGTCCGTCTGCCACAATCTTTCGAGCTCCGTTGCCTTCACCCTGCAGGAGATCGCCCAGATCGATCCCGCCAGCCTTAAGATCGGCATTCACATCGACGCGCTCAAGAGCCGTCTGAACTAGCATCCGAAAACGGAGATTCAAATACCCATGATTGCAAAGACCATTCGCACCTGTTTTCCGATCGCTGCGGCTGCTGTTTCCGACAAGGCCGAGGAGATCAACAAGCTCAATGTCTTCCCCGTACCCGACGGCGACACCGGTACCAACATGTCGCTCACGCTCGCCTCGGTGACCAAGGAGCTTTCCGCCCTTCCCGCCGATGCCGATATGGAGGCCATCGCCGGCGCCATCACCCACGGCTCCCTGATGGGTGCCCGCGGCAACTCCGGCGTCATCACCTCTCAGATCCTGCGCGGCGTGGCCGAGGGTCTCGTCTCTGCTGATGAGCCCATCACGTCCGCCAACATCGCCTATGCCTTCCGTCGCGCCGTCAAGGTCGCCTTCCAGGCCGTCCGTAAGCCCATCGAGGGCACGATTCTCACGGTGCTGCGCGATGTCTCGACCAAGGCCGACGAGTGCGAAAAGAAGAAGTTCTCGGCCGAGGACGCGCTCGATGCCATCGTTGTCGAGGCCTACCAGTCTGTCGCCCGCACGCCCGACCTGCTGCCGGTTCTGAAGGAGAACGGCGTGGTCGACTCCGGCGCCTTTGGCTTTGCCATCTTCCTGGAGAACTTCGTTGCCGCTGCGCTCGGCCGCAGTACTGTTGTCGAGGATTTCTCCGCCACGTTTGATTCTGCCGGCTCTGCCCGCGATGCGGCCCTCGGTCGCGTTGAGATCGAGGCCAACGATGACTGGGAGGGCTCGGAGTTCCGCTACTGCAACGAGTTCCTCTTTAAGGCCGACGCCCCGTTTGACGAGGACGAGTGCCTTAAATTCCTGGGCTCCATGGGTGACTGCGAGCTGCTCGTGGGTGCCTACCCCGACTACAAGATTCATGTGCACTCCAACACCCCCAACCTAGTGCTCGAGCACATGCTGCAGCTCGGTCAGATCTATGAGGTCTTTATCCACAACATGGAGATGGAGGCCCACGACCGTACCGCCAAGATTCACGAGGACCAGGAGAAGGCCGCCGAGCCCGCGAAGGCCCTGGGCTTTGTCGCCGTTGCCGCTGGGTCCGGCGAGGCAGACATCCTCAAGTCTCTCGGCGTCGACGTAATCGTGTCTGGTGGTCAGACCATGAACCCCTCGACTGCAGACCTGCTGGGCGCCGTCGACCAGGTTAACGCGACCTCGGTCATCATTCTGCCCAACAACGGCAACATCCGCATGGCCGCCGAGGCCGCTGCCTCTGCCTGCACCGACAAGAAGGTCGCCGTCGTTCCCACCAAGACCGTTCCGCAGGCCTTCTCCGCGCTGTTCGCGGTCCTGCCCGATTCCGAGCTCGAGGATGCCGTCGCCGCTATGGTCGACGCCATCAGTGAGGTTCGTGATGGCGAGGTCACCCGTGCCGTGCGCGATTCCAGTGCCTCCGACGGCTCGCCGATTCACTCCGGTGACGTCATGGGCATCATCGCCGGCTCCATCGATGTGGTCGGCTCCGACGTGAAGCAGGTCACGCTCGACTGCATCAACCGTATGCAGGAGGAAGAGGAGGGTGACGCGCTGACGATTCTGGCAGGCGAGGAACTGTCCGATGAAGCCTTCCAGGAGATCGTCGACGCTATCGAGGAGGCTCAGCCCGACCTGGAGATCGACGCCCATCGTGGCGAGCAGCCGCTCTATCCCGTGATCTTCTCGATCGAGTAGGCATCTGCCCATGTCTGAGCTCTGCTCCGTGCCGCGCGTCTCGGATCGCTTTGCCCAGAGCAATGCGCTCGACGAGGATATCGCGCGACTCAAATATGTTTCGGGTAAACGTGAGGAGGCCCTTCGCCGTCTGGGAATTCGGACGGTGGGGGACCTCCTTCTGCATATCCCTCATCGATACCTGGACTTTACGCGCTCCTGGTCCATCGAGATGGCGCCCATCGGTACCGTGTGCACCATCATCGCCACGGTCGACCGTATCGTTCAAAAGAAGCCGCGTCCGCGCATGCAGGTGACCGAGGTCTCACTCGTTGACGAGACGGGCGTGCTGCAGGTCGCCTTTTTCCGTCAGCCTTGGATTGCCCAGCAGCTTAAGCAGGGCGACCGCCTGGCCGTGATGGGCAAGGTCGAGTTTGCCTACGGTTTTAAGCAGATGGCCTCGCCGCACTTTGAAAAGCTCGATGACGGGCGTGCTGCGGGCACCATTTTGCCGGTCCATTATGTGAGTGACGGCGTGAGCCAGGCATGGATGCGCCGCATCGTAAGTGGCGCGCTCGAGGTCGTCGGCAATCCCTTCGACCCGATTCCCGCACGCTTGCGCGTTAAGCGTCGCCTGATGAGCAATGCTCGTGCGCTTCGATCAATTCACTTTCCCTCGAGCATGGCTGAGCGCGATATCGCGCGCGCACGGCTTGCCTACGAGGAGTGCCTCTACCTGCAGCTGGCGCTGCGCCTGCGCAACGACGGCGGCCTGGTCGATGTGGCGCCCTATGCCCACACCGCGGGCGATCGTCTTGCCGCGCTCAAGCAGGCCCTGCCGTTTTCGCTGAGCGACGAGCAGGAGGCCGCGTTCCAGGATATCCTGCGCGATATGTGCGATGGCGGGCGCGTGATGAACCGCCTGCTGCTGGGCGATGTCGGTACCGGTAAGACCGCCGTTGCCGCCTGCGCGCTGGCTGTGGCTGCCGATAGCGGCACACAGGCCTGCGTTATGGCGCCCACGGGCGTGCTGGCGCGTCAATATGCCGATAAGACCGGCCCTCTGCTCTCGCAGGCCGGCATGTCTTGGGCGCTTCTGACGGGTGCCACGCCGGCCGCAGAGCGCGAGCGCATCCATGCACAGCTGGAATCCGGAGAGCTCGACGTCCTCTTTGGAACCCATGCGGTCCTTTCGGATAACGTGGCGTTTAAGTATCTGTCGCTCGTAGTCATCGATGAGCAGCACCGGTTTGGCGTCGGCCAACGCAATGCCTTGCGCGCGAAGGGCCCCGGTGCCGATCTGCTCGTTATGACGGCAACGCCCATCCCGCGTACGCTGGCGCTTTCGGTCTACGGCGATCTGGACACGAGTATCATCCGCCATCGGCCCGTCCCTGGCGCTGGCGTGACGACACGCGTGCTTACCGAGTCGAGTCGCGACCTTGCCTATGGCGCCATCCGCGAGGCGCATGAAAAGGGTCAGCAGGCCTACGTGATTTGCCCGCTCGTGGAGCCGAGTGACTCGGCCGATGATCTGGAGGACGTGCCCGGTATCGTCCGCGACGACGAGGGCCGCGTGACGGTCCCCGTGCCGCTGCACGATACGGCGACCGAGCTCGATCGCCTGCGTCTGGCGTTGCCGGGTCTTGCCATCGAGCGCCTTCACGGCCGCATGCCAGCGGGGGAGAAGGACCAGGTTATCGATGCCTTTAAGCGTGGCGAGATTGACGTGCTCGTCTCGACTACGGTGGTCGAGGTGGGCGTCGACGTGCCTAACGCCACCGTCATGGTCATCGAGAACGGCGAGCGCTTTGGTTTGGCGGCGCTGCACCAGCTGCGCGGTCGCGTGGGCCGTGGCAGCGTGTCGGGCACGTGCCTGGTCATGACGCACTCCAAGGGCAACGGCGGCGCTTCGGCAGCACAAGATCGCCTGCAATCGCTCGAAAAAACCTCGGATGGCTTTACGCTCGCCCAGATGGACCTGCGTCTGCGCCACGAGGGCGAAATCCTGGGGTACCGCCAGCATGGCGGAGTGACCCTGCGCTTTGTCGACCTGGATGCCGACGAGGAGCTGATCGAGTGGGCCCATTTGGACGCGGTTGAGCTCTTGCGGTATGCTTGCAACCTTGACTCCGTGGCGACGCGCCCCCTGCGCGATGCGGTCGCCATGCGATATCGACACATTTTTAAGGAGGTCAGCGGAGGATGAGAATCATCGGCGGCGAATGGCGCGGTCGTAAGATCGAGGAGCCCCGTGGTCGCGATGTCACCCGCCCCACGACCGATCGCGTGCGCGAGGCATGCGCATCTATGGTCATGTCGGCATTCGACTTCGATCTGGACGAGGTCCGCGTGCTGGACGCCTTTGGCGGCTCCGGTGCCTTAGGGTTAGAGATGCTCTCACGTGGTGCCCGCTCGCTCACGACGTTCGAGATCGATCGGAATGCCGCGCGGCTCATTACCAAGAATATCGAGTCGCTCTGCCGTGACCGTGCGCGTTGGCGCGTGATAGCGGGCGACATGCTGGCGAGTGCCTCGCGCGGTCGTGTGCCGGGCGGCCCCTTTGATCTGGTCCTGCTCGACCCGCCCTATGCTTTTGGTGCCGAGCCGGTCGAGGAGCTGCTGCAGAAGCTGGCTCAGCAGGGTCTGCTTGCACCTGGCGCTTATGCCCTGTTTGAGCATGCCGCCGCCGATGCGGGCGCGCATCCGGCAGGCTTTGAGATCGTGCGCGAGAAGCGCTACGGCATTACCTCGGTCGACCTGCTTCGTTGGGTCGGCGATGACGATGGTGAGGAAGATTGCGCTGGCACCGATGCTCACAACAACGATGCCACGACGTTTCAGGAGGACGACCATGAATGACACCATCAACCGCGTGATCGTCCCGGGCACCTTCGATCCCATCACGTTTGGCCATATCGACGTCATCCGCCGCGCCCGCCGCATCTTTCCCAGCGTGATCGTCGCTGTTGCCGAGTCGCAGGGTAAAAACGGTGTGGGTACCACGTTTATGCTCGATGAGCGCGTGGCGCTGGCCCGCGAGGCGCTCGGTGATATCGACGGCGTCGAGGTCCTGCCCTTTACCGGCCTCTTGGTCGACTTCGCTCGCGAGCAGGGGGCGGGGGCCGTGGTCAAGGGCCTGCGCGCCATGACCGACTTTGAGTACGAGCTGCAGCAGGCAGATCTCAACTATCGCTTGGATAACGAGCTGGAGTCCATCTTTGTCATGAGTGCGCCGCAGTACGGCTATATCTCGAGCTCGGTCGTTCGCCAGATCGCCTCACTCGGCAGCGATGTATCGACGTTTGTCCCGCCCAACGTGGTCGAAGCGCTCAGACATCGCTTTTCGTGACGTTTTTTATTGCCTGGTGGCATGTGGTAAACTAGCACGATGATATGTTACCTATGAAAGGAGACCGGATGCCGGGCGAGAATTTTCCTGGCGATAGGATCGTCAGCTTGGTCGATGAGCTCGAAGGGCTGATCGAGGAAGCCAAGCCGCCTTTCGGCAAGAACGCTCAGTTCAAGGTCATCGACGCCGACGTGTTCTTCAACATCCTCGACGAGATCCGCATGAGCTATCCCGAGGAGTGGCAGAAGTCCCGCCGTATCCTTAAGGAGCGCGAGGAGCTTATGGCTTCCGCCGCCGCCCAGGCCGATTCCATCATCGCCGACGCTCAGCAGCAGGCCCTCACCATTGCCGGTGAGCAGGAGATCGTCCGCTTAGCCCAGCAGCAGGCCGACGACATCCGCGATCGTGCCCAGCAGTACGAGCGCGAGACGCGTTATGCTGCCGAGGACTATGCAGAGCAGGTCTTTACGCATCTGGAGGAGAACCTCAAGAGCCTGACTGGCACCGTTACCCGTTGCCGTCAGCAGCTCAACGAGGGTGCCGCTCAACAGAATGGTCAGTGGTAATGGCTGAGTTCCCGAGCGTTACCGTCGATCTTTCCGAGCAGCTCGAGTTTCCTGGAGATTCGTATCCGCTGACCGGCAAGGTCGATGTTGCCACCTACACGGTGGGCGAGAAGGAGTACCAGCTACAGGACGGCATCGACTACGACGTTGTCTTTACCAATGCCGGTACCGGTGTCTTGCTCACGGGCATGGTCCGCGCGCACGCCACCGGCGAGTGCGACCGTTGCCTGGAGTCTGCCTCGTTTGATATCGCCGGCGAGATCGAGGAGTTCTACCTCTTCGAGGAGCCCGAGGATCCCGAGGCCTACGAGGACGGCTACGAGCTCCTGGGTGAGGACCGCATCGTCGATCTGGGTGAGCCCATCAACGACGCGGTCGTCATGGACACGCCGTTTGTCGTTCTGTGCAAGCCCGATTGCCGCGGCCTGTGCCCCACTTGCGGTTGCAATCTCAACGTCGAGCAATGCGATTGCGCCGCCCAGGCAGAGGCAGAATGGGCCGCTGCCACGGAAAATCCATTTGCAGCATTGAAGAATCTCAAGCTCGATGAGTAAAACTGTGGTAGTATCGCTACTTGCGCGTAATCGCCACACTGGATAGTTCATAAGGAAGGTCACTATGCCCGTACCTAAACAAAAGCAGGGTCGTATCCGCACTCACACCCGTCGTTCCGCCAACATGAAGATCTCGGCTGCGGCTCAGTCCACGTGCCCCCGTTGCGGCGCTGTCAAGCTTCCGCACCACGTGTGCCCCAGCTGCGGTTTCTACAAGGACCGTGAGGTTATCGTTACCGAGTAACGGTATACTCTGGATGCGATGCCGTTCCAAATGGAACCACAATGGCCGGCTCAATGAGTCGGCCATTTTTGTATAAGGAGCATGTATATGAGTAACGTTCGCGTTTGTGTAGACGTTGTGGGTGGAGACGAGAAACCTCAGGTTGTTCTCGATGGTATCGAGGCTGCACTTGCCGTCGATCCCGATATCGAGGTCTTGGCAGCTGGCCCCGCCGAAATCGTCAATCCCTTTGCTGCTTCCCACGCACGTGTTGAGGCCCTTGAGGCACCCGACGTTATCGCCATGGATGACGATCCCATTCGCGCCGTGATGACCAAACGCAAGTCTTCGATCGTGCTGTCGTGCCGCGCTATCAAGAAGGGCAATGCTGACGCGTTCTTCTCTGCCGGTTCGACCGGTGCCATGACCGCTGCCGCTACCGCCTATGTGACGCCGTTTAGGTATCAGGCCGAAGGCAAGAAGCAGCCGGTGCGCCCCTGTCTGACCAATGCACTGCCCAATCGCGCCGGCGGCCTGACGGTGCTGTGCGATATGGGCGCCAACCCCGATGTCGAGGTGGACGATATGGTGCGCTTTGCCCAGATGGGCGCCGCCTATGCCCGCGTCGTTTTGGGTATCGAGCATCCCCGCGTGGGCCTGCTTGCTAACGGCACCGAGGACGAGAAGGGCTCCAACTTTACCAAGTCCTGCTTCCCGGCCATGAAGGCTGCCGTTCCCGGCTTTGTGGGCAACTGCGAGGGTACCGACCTTACCTCGGGCCACTTCGATGTCGTCGTGGCCGACGGCATGTCGGGCAACATTGCGCTCAAGGCCACCGAGGGCGCTGCCAAGTTTTTGTTGCAGGAGCTCAAGGGCGTCTTTATGTCTTCGCTTGGCACCAAGATAGCCGCGCTGCTCATTAAAAAGCAGATGCGTGAGATAAAGGCCAAGCTCTCTGGCGACGCCAAGGGCGGCGCGATTCTTTTGGGCCTGCGCGGCGTGGTTCTGATCGGCCATGGCGCCACCTCGGTCGAAGCTGTTAAAAACGGTACGCTTGCGGCGGCCGAAGCCGTGCGCGCCGGGCTGGTCGAGAATGTCGCCAACTCCATGGACGGCATCGTTTTGTAAGAGCGAGTTAGAGCGCTGTTATGTGCCTCGCGGCCTGCTTCGTGGGGTAGAATCAGAACCGTGTCTTGGTACCGCCCGGGCGGTACCATTCTTTTGGTATTCATGCACTATGAGAGGAAGCGCTATGGACCGCTCCGAAATCTTCGACAAGATCGCCGAGGTCGCTGCTGACGTTCTGGGCGTCGATGTTGCCGAAATTAGCGATGAGACCACCTTTGACGATCTCGATGCCAACTCGCTCGAGCGCCTGCAGCTGGTTACGGCTATCGAGGACGAGTTCAACCTCGAGATCGATGACGAGACTTTGCTCTCGCTCAACTCTGTCGCCGACGCCGTCGACGCGATCGAAAACGCCAGGGAGGCCTAGGTCTTGGCTTTGTCTGAACGACTTACGCGTGCCCAGGAAATTCTGGGCCACGAGTTCAATAATAAGGTGCTTCTGCGCGCGGCGCTTACGCATCCCTCGGCAGTCGAGGGCCAGCCGGTTTCTGCCAGCTATGAGCGCCTTGAGTTCTTGGGCGATTCCATTTTGGGCGCCGTCGTCGCCCGTTCGCTCTTTGAGTCCTATCCCGAGTTTGACGAGGGCAAGCTCACGCGCCTGAAAGTGTCGCTTGTCTCGGGCGCTACGCTATCCGAGGTGTCGCATGAGCTGGGCATCGACGACATCATCATCTTTGGTGCCTCCGAGACCGGTACCGGCGCGCGCGGCCTGCACTCGGCGCTCGAGAACGTCTACGAGTCGCTCGTGGGTGCGCTGTACTTGGATGCCGGCTGGGATGTTGCGGCGGACTTTATCCATCGTACGCTCAAACCGCACCTGGCCTCCGAGCGTGCCGAGCACCCCGCGAACCCCAAATCGTTCTTGCAGGAGTGCGTGCAAGCCGACGGTCACGAACCCCCGGCGTATAAGCTCGTTGGCTCCGAGGGCCCGGCGCATGCGCCCACCTTTACCGCCGTGGTGTTGATTGATGGTATTCGCCAGGGTCGCGGCTCCGGCTCCTCAAAGAAGGAAGCCGAGGGAGCCGCTGCACTCGAGGCACTTGACCGCATGGGCTACACCACCAACGGCGTGATTCTCAACAAGAAGCCTGTTTAAGCGAGGAACCGTGTATCTCAAGTCCCTCACGCTCAAAGGGTTCAAGTCGTTTGCCGACCGCGCCCATATGACGTTTGAGCCGGGCCTGACCGTCATTGTCGGTCCCAACGGCTCGGGAAAATCGAACATCTCTGACTCGATTCTGTGGGTCCTGGGCGAGCAGAGCGCCAAGCAGCTGCGCGGCCAGGCCATGGAGGATGTCATCTTCTCGGGCTCGTCAGCGCGCAAGCCGGTGGGTGTGGCCGAGGTCACGCTGGTGCTCGATAACTCGGACCATATGCTGCCTGTCGACTTTGACGAGGTGGCTATCACCCGCCGCATGTACCGCTCGGGCGAAAGTGAGTACCTCATCAACTCGAGCCCGTGCCGCCTGATGGACATCCAGGACATCCTGCACGATTCTGGCCTGGGCAAGGATACGCATTCCATCATCAGCCAGGGCAAGCTCGATGCCATTTTGCAGAGCCGCCCCGAGGAGCGCCGCGCCCTCATTGAGGAGGCCGCCGGCATCTCCAAGCACAAGCGCCGCAAGGAGCGTGCGCTCAAAAAGATCAAGTCGATGGACGAGCACCTAACCCGTGCCCGCGACATCAATAAGGAGATCGCCCGTCAGCTGCGGCCGCTGGAGCGTCAGGTCGATCGCGCGCGCAAGTACAAAGAGCTGTCCTCGCGCGCGAACGAGCTTACGCAGATGCTGGCCGTCGACGAGCTGCGTTCGCTGCAATCGCAGTGGAACGACCTGGAGAGCCGCTCTAAGGAGGGCGCCGCCGAGCTGGAGCTTGCGCAGTACCGTCTGGGTGAGAAAGAGCGCGAGCTCGAGAAGCTCCAGGTCATGCTCGAAGAAAAGGGCCTGTTTGTGGGCGACTTGGGCGAGCAGCGCCGGCACATGCAAGATGTGGTCGGCCGCATTAATTCTGACATGCGCCTGCTCGAGGAAAAGGGCCACAACATGGTGTCGCGCCTGTCCGACATGCGCGGCCAGATCTCGAGCTCCGAGCATCAGCGCCGTCGCGTAGTCGAGGAGCTCGAGGATGCGCGTGCCCAGCTTGAGGAAGTGACCGGCGCGCATATGCAGGCCCAGGAGGACGTCGACGCCGCTGGTCCTGCCGCCGCCGAGCTTCACGAGCGCCGCGTGGCGCTTGATGCGCAGATTTCGCAGTTCATGCGCGAGCAGCGCGATGTGCAGCGTGTGGCCGATAACGCCGCGCTCGAGCTCGCCAAGGTGAAGGATTCGCTTTCCAATGCCGAGGTCGAGGACAACATGTATGCCTCGCGCCTGGAGCAGATTGATGAACAGCTCGAGGAGGTCACGGCATCGCTTGAGAGCCGCCGCGACCGTGCCGAGGAGCTTGAGAGCGCCCTTGAGGCGGCTCGTCAGGCCCAGAGCGATGCGCGCGAGGCCACCGAGACGGCACGCGCTGCCCTCAAGGACCTGCGTGCCCGCGAGGGCGAGGCGCGCAACAAGCTGTCCGAGGTACGCTCGGAGCTTGCCAGCCAAAAGAAGCTCGATGCCCGCATGGCAGACAGCTCGCCGCTCGTAAGCCGTCTGGTGGGCGCGCTGGGCGACGATGTTTCGGGCCGTCTGGGTGATGTGCTCGAGGCACCGCGTGAGCTTGAGGGCCTGGTTGAGCAGCTGCTCGCCGGCGATATCGATGCCCTGTTGTTCGATAACGCTGCCGCACTCGAGCGCGCCGGTCGCGCTGCCCTGGACCAGAAGAAGGCCTCGGGCGAGGCGCTGCTGATGGCGCGCGGCGTGAGCGGCTCTGCTGCCGCCGAGAGCGCTGCCGGTTCGCGTCTGGTCGATCGCCTGTCCGTGCGCGCCGGTTATGGTCCGGTTGTCGAGGCACTGCTCGGCGGCTATTACGTGGTCGATGATTTGGCTGCCGCACTGGCCGCGCCCGTCGTTGACGGTGTGACCTACGTGACGCCCGATGGCGCCCGCGTGAGCTGTGGTGGCCTGGTGCGTGTGGGGCTCGATGCCGGCGAGGCTTCGGGCGCTTTGGAGCGCAAACGTCTTATCCGCGAGCTGGAGGGCCTGGAGCCCGATCTGGCTGCCGTGTTTGAGCATGTGTCGGACCAAGTCGTTGAGGCCAACGTCGCCGTCGAGGAGGCCCGTGCCGCCGAGGGCGATGCCGCTGGCGAGATCGCCCGTCTTGAGGGCGAGCGCCGCTCGCTGCTCTCCGAGATCGGCCGCCTGGAGCAAAGCGCCAACAATGCCGAGGTCGAGCGGGTGCGGATTTCCAAGCGTCGCGAGCAGGCCGCTGAGGCCGTTCGCGCCGCGCGTCCGCGCGTGGACGAACTTACCCGTTCGCGTGACGAGGCCCGTGCGCAGGCGAGCGACTTAGGCTTGCAGATTGCCGAGGCCAACGACGAGCTCGATCGCGTGCGCCGCGACGATTCCGAGGCAGCCGGCAAACTCGCCGACGCCAAGGTTCGCCTGGCCCAGACCAGCGAGCGCCTTCGTTCGCTGAAGGGCCGCGTGCCCGATCTGGAGCATCGCCTGGAGGGCATCGACCGCCGTATCCGCGGAACGCGCCAGGCCTCGCGCTCGCTCGAGCTCCTGCGCCTGCGTGTCGACCCCATGCACGAGCGCTATTCGGCCCTGCTGGAGCGCGCGTCGGATTGGGCTGCGCGCCTGCGCGACCAGGCGTCGCTCGAGGAGGCGGACTCGGCCTCGCTCAAGAAGACCATCGAGGACGCCAAGACCGAGGTCGCCCGCGCCAAAGAGCGGGTCGATGTTGCCGCCACGACGCAAAATGAGTTCAAGGTGGCGCGCGGCAAGCTCGAGGTACAGGTCGAGGCTGCCATCAAGGCCATCACCGCCGATGGCACCACGGTGCTCGAGGAAGCGCTCATGCTTCCTGCGCCTACCGACCGCGACGCCGCCGAGCGCGAGCTCAACCAGCTCGTGCGCCAGATCAACAACCTGGGCCCTGTGAACCAAGTCGCCATGGAGGAGTACGAGCAGCTCAAGCGCCGTGCCGATTACATCGAGGAGCAACTTGCCGATCTGGAGAGCGCGCGCAAGGCGCTCACCAAGATCACGGTGGCCATCGACCGCAAGATGCGCAAGGCGTTCCTGGTGACGTTTGAGAAGGTTGATGCGAACTTCCGCGAGATCTTCGCCATGCTCTTCCCGGGCGGCCAGGCTCATCTGGAGATGACCGACCCCGAGCACCCGGCCGAGACGGGTATCGAGGTCGTGGCCCAACCGCGCGGCAAGCGCATCACCAAGATGATGCTCATGTCGGGCGGCGAGAAGAGCCTGACGGCGCTCGCCCTGCTCTTTGCCGTATACCGTACGCGCACGGTGCCGTTCTATGTGCTGGACGAGGTCGAGGCTGCGCTCGACGACGCCAACCTGTCCAAGCTCATCGGCGCCCTCGATGTGCTGCGTTCCGATACGCAGCTCTTGGTAATCTCGCATCAGCGCCGTACTATGGAGGATGCTGACGTCCTCTACGGCGTCTCGATGCAAGCCGACGGCGTCAGTCGCGTCGTCTCGCAAAAACTCGATCGCGAAACTGGAAAGGTCGTGAATGCATAATGGGATTCTTTGACGCACTCTCGCGCGGACTTGAGCGCAGCCGCGAGGCCCTCAACGAGGTCTTCTACTTTGGCGGCGAGGTCGACGAGGATTTTTGGGAGGATCTTGAGGACACCCTTGTCATGGGTGACATGGGCGCCGAGGTCGCCATTCAGGTCTCCGATGACCTGCGTGACGCCGCCGCCAAGAAGAACCTCAAGACCGCCCCGCAGCTTCGTCGCGCCCTGGCCGAGCAGCTCGAGGGCCATTTTGTGCCTGTTGAGCGCGACCCGTTTTCCGATACGCCGAGCTGCGTGCTGTTTGTCGGCATCAACGGTGCCGGCAAGACCACCACGGTCGGCAAGATTGCGAGCGCCATGGCCGCCCGCGGCAAGAACGTGGTGATCGGTTCGGCCGACACTTTCCGCGCTGCCGCCATCGAGCAGCTTGATGTGTGGGGTCAGCGTGCCGGCGTACCGGTTATCAAGCGTGACCGCGGCTCTGATCCGGCGAGCGTGTGCTATGACGTGCTCGACGAGGCCGATAAGCGCGGCAGCGACCTGGTGCTCATTGATACCGCCGGTCGTCTGCACACGAGCCCCGAGCTCATGCGCGAGCTTGCCAAGGTGGTCAATGTGACCCGTAAGCGCGCCGCCAATATGGCCTCCGGTCCCATGCCGGTCTCGGTCGTGCTTGTGATCGATGCCGCCACTGGCCAGAACGGTCTGAACCAGGCGCTCGAGTTTAACGAGGCGCTGGGCCTGGACGGTATTATCATGACTAAGCTCGACGGCACGGCTAAGGGCGGTATCGCCATGGCCGTGGCCGAGAAGCTCAAGCTCCCGATCCTGCGCATCGGCGTCGGCGAGCAGGTCGATGACCTGCAGGAGTTTAATGCAAAAGATTTCTGCCGCGCCCTGGTGGGCGAGTCCAATTAAGGAGTGACTAGTGTTTGATTCCCTGAGCGATCGCCTCAACGACACATTTGACCGCCTGCGCGGCAAGGGTAAGCTGACCGAGGCCGATATTACTTCGGCCATGCGCGACATTCGCATGGCGCTGCTCGAGGCCGACGTTAACTTTAAGGTCGTCAAGGAGTTCGTTGCCAAGACCAAGGAGCGCTGCATGACCGCCGAGGTCATGGAGTCGTTGTCGCCGGCGCAAAACGTCGTCAAGATCGTGCTCGACGAGCTCACCGAGATGCTCGGCTCAACCGAGAGCAAGCTCGTCTTTAGCAACCGCATTCCCAATGTCATTATGCTCGTGGGCCTGCAGGGCTCCGGTAAGACCACGGCAGCCGTAAAGCTTGCCTACCTGCTCAAGAAGCAGGGCCGCTCGCCGTTGCTCGCAGCGTGCGACGTCTACCGTCCCGCCGCTGCCGACCAGCTGGCCACGCTCGGTGGCGAGATTGGCGTACCGGTCTTCCGCGGCGACGGTGCGCACCCGGTCGACATTGCCAAGGGTGCCATCCAGGAGGCCGTCGACCACCTGCGTGACGTGGTCATCGTCGATACCGCCGGTCGTCTTCAGATCGACGAGCAGATGATGCAGGAGGCCGTTGACATCAAGAAGGCCGTCAAGCCCGACCAGGTGCTGATGGTCGTCGACGCCATGACCGGCCAGGACATCGTCAACGTCGTCTCGACCTTTGCCGATCGCACCGACTTTGACGGCGTGATCATCTCCAAGCTCGACGGTGACGCCCGTGGCGGTGGCGCACTTTCGGTACGTCAGGTGACCGGCAAGCCCATCAAGTTCGTGAGCATGGGCGAGAAACCCGATTCGCTTGAGCCCTTCTATCCCGATCGCATGGCCAAGCGCATCTTGGGCATGGGCGATGTCGTCGGCATCATCGAGAAGGCCCAGGAGGCCGCCGATGCAGAGCAGCTCGAGGCTGCCGAGCGCATGCTGCGCGAGGGCTTTACCATGAACGACATGCTCGACCAGATGAAAGCCGTCAAAAAGATGGGCGGTATGAAGGGTATCCTGGGCATGCTCCCCGGTGGTCAGCGTGCACTCAACCAGATGGGCGGCAACCTGGACGAGGGCATCTTCGATAAGAACGAGGCCATCATCATGTCGATGACCAAGGAGGAGCGCCTGCGTCCCTCCATCATCAACGGCCAGCGCCGCGCCCGCATTGCCAAGGGTGCCGGCGTAACCCCCACCGAGGTCAACAGCCTTATGAAGCAGTGGGGCGAGATGAATAAGATGATGGGCCGCATGCGCACGATGGCCAATCAGGCGCAGGCCGGCGGCAAAAAGGGCAAAAAGGGAAAGAAGGGCAAGAAGATGCGCATGCCCAATATCCCTGGCCTGGACGCTATGGGTCTGGGCGGCATGGGCGGCCTAGGTACGGGCGGTCCCAAGTCCGATATGGAGCTGCTGCGCCAGATGGAAGCGCAGATGCGTAATAAGAAATAGAGCTGTAATTCCAGCTTGATATGGCAAAGGCCACTCGGAAGCTACCGGGTGGCATTTGTTGTCGGCGTTGATTGTTGGGTTGCGTTCGGCTTCGCGTCCCGAGCTCGCGGTGCCGTGCCGTTAGTGGCAGCCGCAGCCCTCATGGCCTTCGTGGTCGTGGTGGCCGTGGCAGCCGCAGGACCCGCCATGCTCATGGGTGTGCTCGTGGTCGTGGCTGTGGCAGCCGCACGTGGCCTCGCCGTTCTGTGCGAGCGTGCCGGCGATAAGGGCCTCGACGCAAGCGTCGCAGCTGCCCTGGGCACCTGCGTATACCGTGATGCCGGCTTGGGCAAGCGCGTTGATAGCGCCTCCGCCGATGCCGCCGCAGATGAGCGTGTCCACGCCGCCGTTGGCGAGCAGGCCCGCAAGTGCGCCGTGGCCGGTGCCGCCGGTGCCCACGACCTGCTCGTTGAGCACCTTGCCGTCCTGAATGTCGTAGATCTTGAACTGCTCGCTGCGGCCAAAGTGCATAAAGATGTTGCCATTGTCGTACGTGGTTGCCACCCTCATGGTGCCGACCCCCTTTGCTGGCCATGCGGCCGTTGTCGTGGTGATGGGGGAGTACGCGATATTGCCGCCTTCGATGATGAGCGCCCGACCATTGACCAACGCGTTTGCCACCTTGCGATGCGCTCGGCTGCAAATAGCCGCCACCGTGGCGCGCGCGATGCCCATCTGCTGTGCGACTGCCTCTTGGTTAAGGCCTTCCAGGTCGCACAGGCGCAGCACCTCGAGTTCGTCGACCGTCATGTCGATGGCGTCTCCACTGGCAAGGCCGTCGGGGGTAAAGCCGCGATATTCGGGGATGATCCCAACACGGCGCAATTTCTCGCGTCTTCCTGCCATACGTGCTCCTTATCTGACATATGTCAACAATAGAATAACGAACGTGCAGATTTACGCAAGAGATTTCTGGCATATGTCAGAAAACAAGGGCTTATGTTTGGGCTGTGGGGCCGCGTGCGCCTGGGCTACAATGAATCTCGCTTATAGGCGACTGACAGGAGGGTCAATGAGCAAAGCTGATCAACAGTTTGTAACCATGTGCCGCGATATTCTGGACCATGGCACCACCACCGAGGGCCAAAAGGTCCGCCCGGTGTGGGAGGACGGCACCCCTGCCTATACCATTAAAAACTTTGGCGTCACGGCCCGCTACGACCTGCGTGAGGAGTTTCCGGCGCTTACCCTGCGTCGCACGGCCCTCAAATCTGCCATGGATGAGATCCTATGGATCTATCAAAAGAAGTCCAATAACGTGCATGACCTCAACAGCCATATTTGGGATGAGTGGGCCGACGAGACCGGCTCCATCGGCAAGGCCTACGGGTATCAGATTGGGCAGAAGAGCCATTATGCCGAGGGTGACTTCGATCAGATGGACCGTGTGCTGTACGACCTCAAGAACACGCCGTACAGCCGCCGCATTATGACGAATACCTACGTGTTTAGCGACCTGTCCGAGATGCACCTGTATCCGTGCGCCTACAGCGTGACGTATAACGTGACGCAGCGCCCGCAGGATGATAAACCGACGCTCAACATGATTCTCAACCAGCGCAGCCAGGACATTTTGGCTGCGAACAACTGGAATGTGTGCCAGTACGCCATTTTGCTGATGATGGTCGCGCAGTCGGTCGATATGATTCCCGGCGAGTTGCTGCATGTGATTGCCGATGCCCACATTTACGACCGTCATGTCGATATCGTCCGCGAGCTTATCGAGCGTCCGCAGTTTGCCGCGCCTAAGGTAACGCTTAACCCCGATGTGCATGACTTCTATGCGTTTACGACCGACGACCTGATTGTCGAGGGCTATGAGCACGGCCCGCAGGTCAAGAACATCCCCATTGCGGTGTAGGTGACGCGCATGACGTGTAAGCTTTCTGCCATTGTCGCCGTGTGCGATGACTGGGGTATTGGGTGCGAGGGTGACATGGTCGTGTCTAATCGCGCCGACATGCGTCATTTTGTGGCGTGCACCAAAGGCTGCCCGGTCATTATGGGACGCAAGACGCTGCTGAGTTTTCCCGGCGGGCGTCCGCTCAAGAACCGTCGTAATATCGTGCTCACGCGCGATGAGGACTTTGCTGCCGAGGGCGTCGACGTGGTGCATAGCGTCGACGAAGCGCTCGCCGTGGTTGCCGATGAGCCCGTTGCGTGGGTGATCGGCGGTGGCGAGGTGTATCGTCAGTTTTTGCCGTGCTGCGTGGAGGCCGAGGTCACGCATGACCACTGCGTCCATCCCGTGGACACGTACTTTCCCGACTTGGACGCCGATCCCGCGTGGGAGATTGCGCGGCGTGGCGGGGTTGCCACGATTGCCTCGGGCGAGGGTGACGAGGGTCTCGATTATGAGTTCGTGACGTATCGTCGCGTTGAGGCATAAATCGCCTGGCGTGAACGGTATCATCGGGTTGATTGAATGCATGGGGCGGCGCTTAGCGTCGCCTCGTTTGGTATAGATGTGCTGTAAAGAAGGGTGCGGGCTGGCTGCTATGACTGATGCCGTTGAGGTGCTGCGAATCGATTCGCTCGAGGACGAGCGGCTCGATGCCTACGTGCGACTGACCGAGCGTGAGCTTCGCTGCGTGCTGGAGCCGCAGAAGGGCATTTTTATCGCCGAGAGCGCCAAGGTCATCGAGCGTGCGGTTCGCGCCGGATACGAGCCGGTGAGCTTTCTTTTGGGCGAACGCTGGCTCGATCAGATGATGCCGCTGTATGAGCGCCTGGTTGTGCGCGAGGGCGCGGGTCCGGTTCCTGTGTTCGTTGCCTCCATGGAGCTCATGGAGCAGCTGACGGGTTTTAACGTGACGCGCGGTGCGCTCGCGGCATTCCGTCGTCCACGCCAGATTCCGGTAGCCGAGTTCTTGAGTGGCGTCGTCGAGGCGGCGGGTGAGCGCCCGGTGCGCGTGTGCGTGCTCGAGGGCATTGTCGACCACACCAATGTCGGCGCGATTTTCCGCTCGGCGGCTGCGCTGAACGTCGATGGCATTTTGGTGAGCCCCACTTGCTGTGACCCGCTGTACCGTCGCTCGGCCCGCGTGAGCATGGGCACGGTGTTCCAGGTGCCCTGGACGCGCATTGGCAGCGAGGCGCGCGTATGGCCGCATGATGGGCTGGCGGCGCTGCACGATGCCGGCTTTTCGTGTGCCGCCATGGCGTTGACGGATGATTCGGTGTCGCTGGACGATCCCGTGCTGCAGGAGATTGACCGCCTAGCGATCTTTATGGGTACCGAGGGTGCCGGCTTGGGCACCAAGACCATTGCCGGCTGCGACCGAGCCGCGCGCATTCCGATGGCGCACGGGGTCGATTCACTCAACGTTGCCGCTGCGAGTGCCGTCGCCTTTTGGCAACTGTGCCCGCATGTGAGCAACGAGTACCACTACCAGCCGGGGCTGTATCACTAGGCAAATATTTCGCACCGGGCTCTGGTTCGGGACGTTTCGGCCGACGTCGGTCGGTGCTAAGCTGGTTTTGGCTTTCGTTTTAAAGTGCCGTTTTGTTGTTTGACGTACGCTGGTGGGGAGGGCGTGTGGCTAAGAAATCTACGGCTATCGATGTGACGCAGGGTGTCATTTGGCAGCAGCTGCTTTCGCTGTGCGTCCCTATCTTCTTTAGCTCGTTTTTTCAGCAGGCTTACACGCTTATCGGTACCTATATCGTCGGTCAGTTTGGCGGCAAGCTCGCGCTGGGTGGCATTCAAGCCACGATGGTGCTCACGGAGCTCTGCATTGGTTTTTGCGTCGGTGTGGGTGCTGGCTGTGCGGTCATTACGGGCCAGTTTTTTGGCCAGCACGATGACGAGCGCTTGAGCCGATCGGTCCATACGGCCATGACGCTCGCGCTGGTGGGCGGCATTGTCATTTCCATTCTGGGCATGGTGTTTGTCGAGCCGATGCTTGTGCTGATGAATACACCGCATGAGCTGCTGGCCGAGGGTGTGGCGTATGCCCGTTGCTACTTTGCCGCCATGTTTGCAGCGCTGCTGCTCAATATGGGGACGGCGTTGTTGCGCGCCGTGGGCGACACGCGCGGTCCGGCGGTCATTATTGCCTCCGGCTGCTTCGTCAACGTGGCGCTCGACATTCTCTTTGTCGCCGTGCTGCACAT
This sequence comes from Collinsella sp. AF05-9, assembly GCF_003465595.1. Lineage (NCBI taxonomy): Bacteria > Bacillati > Actinomycetota > Coriobacteriia > Coriobacteriales > Coriobacteriaceae > Collinsella > Collinsella sp. AF05-9. Next base: position 121,598 of record NZ_QSBB01000001.1, on the reverse strand, counting down.
GGAAGCGCTGGGCTGCGGCATCGCGGTGGCGCTGACTATCTGCACCAATGCTACGATGATTGTGATCCGCATGATGCGCGCTCCGGGGGCGTGGCGGTTGTCGCTATTCAAACTCGGTATCGATCGCGGCATTTGCAAGAGCATGCTTTCGTGCGGTTTGCCGCTGGGCGTTCAGTCTGCGGCGTATTCGATCTCCAACGTTTTGATTCAGGTGTCGGTCAACTCGTTTGGTGCCGATGTCACGACCGCTTGGGGCCTTTCCGGCCGCCTGGACGGCATTATCTGGATGGTGACCGAGGCGCTCGGCGTGTCGATCACCACGTTCTCGGCGCAGAACTTTGGTGCGCGCAATTACGATCGCATGCGAAAGGGATACCATACGTCGCTCGTGCTGTCGTTTATGCTCATTGGTGGCCTGTCTGCCGTGCTACTGGTGTTCTCGGGTCCGTTGTCGCGTCTGTTTGTCGACGATGCTTCGATTTCGGCCTACACCACGACGATTCTTCATTTCATCGCGCCGTTCTACGCGATCTTCTCGATTATCGAAAACGCGTCCGGCTCCATCCGCGGCGCTGGCGTGAGCTTCCAGCCTATGATGCTCACGATTTTTGGCACCGTCGTGCTCAGGGTGATCTGGGTGTTTGCGATTATGCCGTTCGATCCGTCGCTTGAGCACCTGCTGCTGGTTTACCCCGTAACCTGGCTCATCACGGCCACGATGTTTACCATCTACCACCACAGCGGCAACTGGCTCGGCCGCGCCACCGCCTAATGATCCGTAGGGGACGGAGGAAAACGGATCATTGACCTGGCGATAAGGCAAAATGATCCGTTTTCCTCCGTCCCCTTCGGATCATTTAGTATTCGATGCCTTGGCGGGCTAGGAGGCCTTCGTCGAAGTAATGTTTGACGGGGCGCATTTCGGTGACCAGGTCTGCCAGATCGGCGAGGGGCAGCAGACCGCGGCCGGTGAGCACGAGCTCCGTGGTGGCGGGCTTTGTCGCGATCAGCGCTTCGACATCCACGCGCGTCACAAATCCACGGCGCATGGCCTCGCCAAGTTCGTCCAGAATCAGAACGTCGACTTGGCTAATCTGCTCGCGCGCCAGCTCCATGATCTGTGCGGCACAGGCTTCGGGCGTGTCGCGGTCGGCTTGTACGATGCGCAGACCTAAACGGGGCGCCGCATCATGCTCGGCGCAGTGCAGCTTCTTGGCAAACTGCAGCATAAGCACGTTAAGTCCATAGCCCGTGGCGCGCAGTGCAAGCCCCAGCGCAGCCGTCGTCTTGCCCTTGCCGTCGCCCGTGTAGATCTGAACCTTGCCGACTTCCAGTGATGCCATCTCTGTCCTTTCGTGCCCGGCGTCGGTTTATCGTCGCTCGGGTTGGGTATTCTAGAAACCATTATCAACCCCAGTAGATGGAGTTCAAGCAGATGGAGATGGATGACAACAAACGTAGACGGAATATGATCCTCTACGTGCTCATCGCCTTCGTCGTCTACCTCGTGCTCTCGACCGTTCTGTTCCCCAACATCGGTCACACGCAGCAGATTACGAAGACCGATTACTCTACGTTTGTCAAAGCGCTCGATAAGAAGAGTGTCGACAAGGTCGAGTACAACACGGACGATTACACGATTTATTACACCAAGAAGGGCGAGGACGAGAACATCGCCTACAAGACGACCGGTGTGCCGAATGATGCGGGTTTTACCGATCGCGTGCTTGAATCCGGTGCGTCCCTGGAATCGGTCGTTCCCGACAAGAACTCGGGTTTGATGACCTACTACCTGCTCACCCTCATTCTTCCTATGGCCATCTTCTTCCTCATCGGTTGGTGGCTCAACCGCCGCATGAAGAAGGCCATGGGTGATGACGGTCCTTCGATGAACTTTGGCGGCGGTGGTTTTGGCGGCGGTGGACTGGGCAAGTCCGGCGCGCGCGTGATTGCCTCCAAGGATGTCGGCGTGACCTTTAAGGACGTCGCCGGCCAGGAAGAGGCCAAGGAATCTCTCAAGGAGGTCGTCGACTTTCTGGAGAAGCCGCAGCGCTACGAGGAGATCGGCGCCAAGCTGCCGCGCGGCGCTCTACTTGTGGGCCCTCCGGGCACCGGTAAGACCCTGCTCGCCAAGGCTGTTGCCGGTGAGGCGGGCGTTCCGTTCTTTAGCATTTCGGGTTCCGAGTTCGTCGAGATGTTCGTCGGCCGCGGTGCCGCCAAGGTTCGCGACCTGTTTAAGCAGGCCAAGGAAAAGGCCCCGTGCATCGTCTTTATCGACGAGATCGATACCATCGGCAAAAAGCGTGACGGCGGCGGCTTTAGCGGCAACGACGAGCGCGAGCAGACGCTCAACCAGCTGCTGACCGAGATGGATGGATTCGATAACCACAAGGGTATCGTCGTCCTCGCTGCGACCAACCGTCCCGACAGCCTTGATCCGGCCCTGCTGCGCCCCGGTCGTTTTGACCGTCGCATCCCCGTTGAGCTGCCCGACCTGACCGGCCGCAAGAACATCCTCGAGCTGCATGCAAAGAGCGTGAAGACGGAGCCGCCGATCGACCTGACCGCGATTGCCCGCGCCACGCCCGGCGCTTCGGGCGCCGATTTGGCCAATATCATCAACGAGGGTGCCCTGCGCGCCGTTCGCGAAGGTCGCAAGCGTGCAACCCAGGACGACTTCGAGGAGTCGGTGGAGGTCGTCATCGCCGGTCAGCAGCGCAAGTCCACGGTTCTGTCCGACCACGAGAAACAGGTCGTGTCCTATCACGAGATCGGCCATGCCATCGTTGCCGCTCGCCAGAAGGGTTCCGCGCCGGTTACCAAGATCACCATCGTGCCGCGCACGAGCGGTGCTCTTGGCTATACCATGCAGGTCGAGGAGGACGAGCGCTTCCTGACGACGCGCCAGGAGGTCTTGGACAAGCTCGCCGTCTACTGCGGCGGCCGTGCGGCCGAGGAGCTCATCTTTGGCGAGATGACGACCGGTGCCGCCAACGATATCGAGCAGGCCACCAAGCTCGCCCGCAACATGGTGACACGCTTTGGTATGTCCGACGAGTTTGGCATGATGGCGCTCGGTACCGTGCAGAACGCGTATCTCAATCAGGACACGTCGCTCACCTGCGCACCCGGTACGGCCGAGCGTGTGGACGCGATTGTCGCTAAGTTGATCGAGGACGCGCACGATCGTGCCCTGCAGATCCTCAAGGAGAACAAGTTCAAGCTCCATGAGCTGGCTCGTTATCTGTACAAGAAGGAGACCATCACGGGTGAGGAGTTCATGAACCTCCTCACGCGCGAGAATCCGTTGATGCCCAAGCAACAGTAAAGCCGCGGCCGAGCCAGTAGACGCCGACGCCCCATTTGAGTAGCTTTCTCAAATGGGGCGTTTTGCTTGAGGGGGATGGAAATGAAGATCGTGGTGAGCGCCTGCTTGATGGGCGAGAGCTGCAAGTATAACGGGCTCGACAACTATCATCGCGAGTTGGTCGAGGCCTGCGAGCGTACAGAGACCGAGGTCCTCTTGGTGTGCCCTGAGGTCTTTGGGGGCCTGCCCACGCCGCGCAAGCCGTCCGAGATTGTGAACGGCGAGGTCCGTACCTGCGAGGGCGTGTCGGTCGATCGCGAGTTTCGCCTGGGCGCCCAGCGCGCACTCGATATGTGCGAGCGGGCGGGTGGCCCGTCTGAGATTGCCGCGTGTATTCTTCAGGATCGCAGTCCCTCGTGCGGTGCCGGCCGCATCTACGATGGAACATTCAGCGGTACGCTCACCGCGGGCAACGGTGTTTTTGTCGACCTGCTGCTGCGTCACGGGTACCGTGTGATTCTGGCTAGCGAGTTCGATCCCAGCATGCTGGAACATTGTCCATAGCACTCGAACCCAACACTTCCTCACGGGTGACCGTTTTGGCATCATCCGTGAAGTTGATATTGAGTACGACCCGGTCATCAAAGACGTAGACCGAGTTGACAGGCGCCGTACCCAGGCAGCCCCTCCCCGCGGCCCTCGCGCAGGAACGCGCACACGGCCTTCCCGTCTTTTGCGCCCCTCCCGGAACTGTCCACATCAGTGTAGCCAATCCAGTCCGCCAAGGGCTGCAGCCCGGACAACGCGGCGATGGAGGGCTTCTTCGGCCTGCTCAAGAAGGAGTTCTGGCACGGCAGGGACTGGTCGGACTGGACCCCCGCCAGCTTCATCGAGGAGTTCGGGGGCTGGATCGGTCGATACAATGCGGAGAGGCGCAGCGATGCGCTCGGTGGCCGCACGCCGGCCGAGTTCCGCTCCGCGCTGGGAAGGGCCGCGTAACGGTCCAAGAAATCGTCCGCAGTCCCCATTCTTGCCCCTTTGGGACAGCTTCTTGTTGGGGCGTGCCCGCCCCAAACCCTGCTAGGAACGAGTACAGCAAACTGGAATTTTCAAATTAGTCTTTGCAAATTACCTTTGAACCTTCACCATCAATTACAATTCCCTGACGGTTATTAATTGGGCATAGATCCAAATCCGAAAACTCAGTCATTATTTTCTCGGTAACTTTCTTAAATGGTGCTGTATGATAATGCGGAAGAACATAGAAATCAATCAAATTAAGCCCTGCATCATCTGCTTGTGAGTAGTCCTCCGGCTTTTCATCCATTTGCTCGATATATTGGATGCTTGGAGCGCATACAATCGCACCTGCCGATTCACCAATCATCAGTTTTCCCTTTGCCAATTCTTTCTTCAACAGCTCATCCGTTCCCGTTTTACGGAGCTGGTCTATAAGGAAAAAAGAATTTCCGCCGGTAAAATAGATCACATCCGCATCTTCAAAAAGAGGCTGTATCGTTGAATAAGCCTCCGTTGAAATATCAATTTCAGTTACGATTGCTCCCAACTTTTTGAATAATTTTCGAGCCGAGCCGACATAACCGGTGTAGCCTTCACGCAGCGAAGCTGTTGGAATAAATGCGACTTTTTTATTTTCAATTTCTTCCTTTATCAGACTTCCTACACTTGAAAAGTGAGAACATAAAAACAGTTTCATCAATATTCTCCTTTATATATAAATTCTTATTTGTTGAACTAAGCCGTGTATACCATACTCTCCAATGAAAGAACGCCCTGATATAGCGAAATTTTGCCGTTTTCTTGCGTACGTGCGTACACACTCCACAGGAATTCTAAGGGGCCTGCCCCCTTAGCACACGGACTTTGGAACAAAGTCTAGTGTGTTACGCCTTGCCAGAGGTGTACAGGCTCCCGGTATGCACGTACGAAGCAATTGCCATCAATGCGCCATATAAGTGGCGATCAAGTTCGCATAAAGCGACCTTGATCCCGCAAAACAAAAGGCAGGATACCATCACCACGATGATACCCTGCCTCTGTTCGTTTCTGTTTACCGTTCCGAGTAGTCCTTCCGCAGAATTTCCGATAAACAAAAAACGTACCCGAACCCTTTCTCGTAAAGAATCGGGTTCGAGTTCGAACTGAATGCTGGAGCAATAAAAAACCACCAGAAAGGTGCCCGTCCCCTTTGTGGTGGTTTTGAGTCAGTCCTAGAGCGTGTGGCCGTAAGCGTCGGTGGCCTTGATGGCGGCGGCGAATTTTTCGTCCGTGAAGGGCTCGGGGTTTCCCTGCTTCCACTCGTTGGTGGCGTGCGCGTATTCGCACAGGGCAGGGATATCGGCCTCGGAAAGCCCGACCTGCTCAAGCGTCACGGGCAGGCCCATCTGATTGTTAAAGGCGGCGTAGCGCTCAAGGTTTTCGGTATCGCCCGTATAGGCGAACAGTACCAGCACACCCAGGCTTACGACCTCGCCGTGCAGGTAGGAGCCCTCGCGCGGAATGCTGCAGGAAGCGTTGTAGAACGCGTGCGCCACGCTCGAGTTGTAGTAGTAATCGTTTTGGTTGGTCAGGTTGGAGACGTAGCCCGTGTTGACCACGATGTCGAGCGCGATCTGCTTGACGGCTTCGGTCGACTGGTCCTGGCGCACGTCCTCAAGACCCTGGACGCCAAAGGTAAACAGCGGCTCGGAGCAGGTGTGGGCGAGTGCTAGGCCAAGGCCTGCCGTGTGCTCCAGGTTGCCGGCGCTCGTGGCGTACTCGACCTCGGGCTGCTTGGACAGGGCATCACCCACGCCGGCCCAGAAGTACTCCGCCGGAGCCTCGGCGATGATCTTGGGGTTGATAAAGATATGCGCAGGTCGGTTAGGGTACGAATAGCCCTCGAGCGAGCCGTCGTCGTTGTAGACAACGGCAATGGCGGTCGCGGCGGAGCAGTTGGAACAGATCGTCGGTACCGTAAAGACAATCTTCTTGAGCTCGATAGCTGCGGTCTTCACGGTGTCGAGCGCCTTGCCGCCGCCGCATGCGATAAGCACGTCAGCTTCCTGGCAGGCAGGGGAGTTTACGACCTTGGCGATATTGGCACGCGTACTGTTGGTGCCGTAGACGCGCGTCTCCAGAATCTCGACGTCGGTACCCTCCAGTGCCGCTTCGATACCGGGAAGTGCCGCGGCCAGTGCTCGTTTGCCACCGATGATTGCGACCTTGGTCGCCCCGTACTCGGCCAACGCGCCGTGCAGCTCGTCAAAGCAGTCTTCGCCAACGGTATAGTCGCTCATTCCGATCGTGCGCATAGCAATCTTCTTTCGTTCGATAAAGTGCTTACAGGTATTTTGCTCCAAGAGAAGGTCCACGGCCGCAAGAAATTTCGAACGTATAAAACCAGTGTTGAGGGTTTTTCGCCGGTGCGGAACGTGCTAGCATACTCCGCATAAGCGTTGATGGGGACGAGTAGTCGGCCGTCCGCATGCTACAGAGAGCGGGGAGCGCTGAGAACCCGTGCATGCGACCGATGAAAATCACCCCGGAGCTGCGGTCCCAACGGACGTGCCGCGCAGGTTCGTCTTAGTAGACATCGCCGAGATGGTCGTCGATACAGACCAGCCGAGTAACGGATGCGAGCGCGCGAATACGCGGGCGAGGGCATCTAAGCTGGGTGGTTAAGCGAAGAGCTTTTGCGGGCGTGCAGCCCGTTTGTGGCGCTTCGTCCCAGCTTGTAGGGACGGGCGCTTTTTTGGTGCCCAGAGGGCGTGCGCGCCCACGACATGAAAGGGGTACCGTGGCAAACGAGTACAAGCAGACGATGAATCTGCCCAAGACCGGTTTTCCCATGCGTGCCGGTCTTTCCAAGTCCGAGCCCAAGCGACTCAAGGACTGGCAGGACAACAAGGTCTACGAGCAGGTTCTGAAGAAGAACGAGGGTCACAAGAAGTTCGTGCTGCACGACGGCCCTCCGTACGCCAACGGTCCGATCCACATCGGCCACGCCATGAATAAGATCTCCAAGGACATGATCAACCGCTACTGGATGATGCAGGGCTATGAGGTTCCCTACGTCCCCGGTTGGGACTGCCATGGTCAGCCGATCGAGCACAAGGTCGAGGAGAAGCTCGGCACCGAGAAGTTCAACCAGACCTCCACGGCTAAGATCCGCGAGCTCTGCAACAAGTTCGCTGTCGAGAACATCGAGCTGCAGAAGGCCGGCTTCCGTCGCCTGGGCGTGCTCGGCGACTGGGACAACCCCTATCTGACGCTCTATCACCAGCATGATGCCGCCGACATCGAGGTCTTCAAGGCCATGTTCGATAAGGGCATGATCTATCGCGGCCACAAGCCGGTTCACTGGTGCAAGCATTGCCACACCGCACTCGCCGAGGCCGAGATCGAGTATTCCGACGAGACGAGCCCGTCCATTTTCGTGCGCTTTGAGATGACCTCCAAGCCCGCCGGCCTCGAGAACTTCGACGGCCCGGTCGACTTTATCATCTGGACGACCACGCCGTGGACCATCCCCTCCGACCAGGCCGTTTCCCTTAAGCCCGGCGCCGCCTATGTCGCCGTTGAGCACGAGGGCCGTGCCGAGGTCATGCTCGAGGACCTGGCTCCTAAGTGTTGTGAGGAGTTTGGCTGGGAGTACACCCCGGTCATGGTCGATGGCAAGCCCTACGTGGTTTCCGCCGAGACCTTCCACCACATCCACTACAAGCAGCCGATCTTTGACGGCGTTGAGGGCGTGGCGCTGCTGGCCGATTACGTCGGTGTCGATGACGGTACCGGTATCGTCCACAACTCGCCCGGCCACGGCGTCGACGACTACTTCGCCTGCCTCAAGGAGGGCATCACCGACATCTGCATGCCGGTCGATGACGACGGCAAGTTCTACACCGGCGAGGAGTTTGGCACCGGCGGCCCCTTCAGCGGCATGGATACCGATGAGGCCAACCCGCACATCATCGAGTTCCTGCGCGAGCGCGGCACCCTGGTCCTCGAGAAGAAGATCACGCACAGCTATCCGCACTGCTGGCGCTGCAAGCACCCGGTGCTCTTCCGTGCTACCGACCAGTGGTTCGTCTCGATGGACAAGACCGGTTTGCGCGAGCAGGCTGGCAAGGAGGTCCGTGAGAACGTCAAGTGGTATCCGGCTCACGCCGCCAACCGCATCGGCGCCATGGTCGAGCAGCGTCCCGACTGGTGCATCAGCCGCCAGCGCAACTGGGGCGTGCCTATCCCCAGTTACACATGCGCCGACTGCGGCGAGAAGGTCATGAACGACGCCACGCTCGACGCCGTCATTAAGCTCTTCCACGAGAAGGGCTCCGACGCCTGGTTCACCGACGCTCCTGAGAGCTATCTGGGCGAGGCCTGCGTCTGCCCCAAGTGCGGTGGCCATCACCTCAAGGCTGATAAGGACATCCTTGACGTGTGGTGGGACTCCGGCGTGTCTTGGAAGGCCGTCTGCGAGTACCGTCCCGAGCTGGAGTACCCGGCGGACGTCTACCTCGAGGGCTCTGACCAGCACCGCGGTTGGTTCCAGAGCTCGCTGCTCACCTCGGTGGGCGCCAACGGCCACGCTCCGTACAAGGCGGTCGTCTCGCAGGGCTTCACCCTCGACGGCCAGGGCCGTAAGATGTCCAAGTCGCTCGGCAACGTTATCGACCCCAACAAGGTCTGTGACGAGATGGGCGCCGACATCATCCGCCTGTGGGTTGCTTCCGTCGATACCAGCTCCGACGTGTCCATCGACCACGAGATTCTTGCTCGTACGTCCGATGCCTACCGTCGTTTCCGCAACACGCTGCGCTTCCTGCTCTCCGAGCTCGAGGGTCAGTTTGAGCCCGAGACCGACGGCGTCGCCTTTGCCGACCTGCTGCCGCTCGACAAGCTCATGGTTGCCCGCCTGACCCAGGTCCAGGCCGAGGTCGACGACGCCTACGCTAGCTACGAGTTCCCGCGCGCCTACCGTGCGCTTTACGACTTCGTGGTTACCGAGCTTTCCAACGTGTACCTCGACGCCCTGAAGGACCGTCTGTACTGCGAGAAGCCTGGCTCGCTCGAGCGTCGCAGCGCCCAGACCGTGCTCGCCGAGCTCTTCTCGATGCTCATGCGCGACCTGCAGCCGATCTTGTCCTATACGGTCGACGAGGCCATGGCCTATGCGCCCGCCGGCTGCGTCGATAACCAGAAGTACGCCGCGCTGCTCGATTGGTACAAGTCGCCCATCACGGTCGACGAGGCCAACGAGTTTGAGGGCGTGCTCGAGGCTTCGCTCGAGCTCCGTAGCGTCGTGACCAAGGCCCTTGAGGATGCCCGCTCCGCCGGCACCTTCACCAAGAGCCAGCAGGTCCGCGTCAAGGCGGTCGTTCCTGCCGAAATGTATGCGCTGCTGACCGGCGACAAGGCCGTCGACCTGGCCGAGTTCTACATCGTCTCCGATGTTGAGCTTACCCAGGGCGAGGAGCTTTCTGTTGCCATCGATGCAGCCGAGGGCGAGTGCTGCGACCGTTGCTGGAACTACCGCACCACCGTCGGCGAGTACAACGGCCACGCTCACATTTGCAAGCGCTGCGCGAATGCCCTTTAAGGCACGGTAACTCGGCATTTTAGTTATAGGGAGAATTTAGGCGCCTTCGGCCCATTTGCTCCGCTGAAGAAAAGCGACATTCCGTTATCCGGAATGCCGCTTTCTTTTATGCTGGTTATTTATCTGACGTTAGCGAATGTGTCGTGCGCTCTGCGTGTGGCAATATAAGATGGTTATTTGCGTTTAACGGATTTTGATTATCTGAGGGTAGGGGATTTCTTTGGGTCGTGGTGCGGATATGACGCCGCCTATGCGTTGGCGGTTGGGTGTTGCTGGTGGGGTGGCGCTGGTTGTGCTGCTTGTTGACCAGCTGACCAAGCTTGCGGTTCGTGCCGTGGGCGACGCCTTGCATGTGACCGTCATCCCCGGTGTTATCGACTTTATGTTTGTCCGCAATATCGGTGCTGCCTTTAGCATGGGCGAGGGGCATGGCATCGCGTTTGCCGTGCTGGCGTTGGCGGTCATTATCGCTATTGCCGTGTACCTCGTTCGTGCACCCCAGCTCGCCCATCTTGAGGTTGTGGGCATGGCGATGGTTGCGGGCGGTGCTATCGGCAATGCTATCGATCGTTTGGCCTTTGGTTTCGTGACCGATTTTATTGCCACCACCTTCATTGATTTCCCTGTCTTTAACGTTGCCGATATCGGTATTACGGTCGGTGTCGTGCTGGCGCTCATCGGCTACATGTTCTTGAGCCCTGCCGCTCGTGAGGTCGATGCGACCGCCGAGCTCAACGCCCGTGACGAGGCCCGGGCCAAACGTAAGGCCAAGCAGCGTGGGGAGCGTGCCCGCAAGATTCGCGAAAGGAATGAGCGCTAATGGCCGACATCCATATCCTTGTTGCCGACGATGCCGCTGGCCAGCGTCTCGACGCCTATCTGGGCGCCAACGATGGCTGCCCCACGCGCTCTGCCTGCGCGCATCTGATTGAGGGCGGGGCCGTAGTAGTCAATGGCGAGACCTGCCTGTCCAAAAAGTACGCCGTGCGAGCCGGCGACCGTATTTCGGTCGATTTGCCCGAGCCGCACGATCCCACCGACGTGATTCCCGAGGCCATCCCGCTCGATATCCGCTACGAGGACGACTATCTCATTGTGCTCTCCAAGCAGCGCGGCCTGGTGTGCCATCCTGCGCATGGTCATGAGAACGGTACGCTCGCGAATGCGCTGGTCTATCACTGCGGTATCGACCATCTGGGCACCGTGCAGGGCGAGGACCGCCCCGGTATCGTGCATCGTTTGGATCGCGATACCTCGGGTCTTATGCTTGCGGCAAAGGACGACGACACCCAGCGCGCGCTCCAAAATCTTATCCGTACGCGCACGCTCGACCGCCGCTACATTACGCTCGTTCACGGTCATATCGCCATGGATGAGGGCACCATTAACACCGGCATTGCCCGTTCTACACGTGACCGTGTCAAGATGGCGGTTTCCGATGATCCTTTTGCACGCCAGGCCATCACGACCTTTAAGGTCCTTGAGCGCTTTGATTCCACGCGCTTTGATGACGGCTACACACTCGTTGAGTGTCATCTGTTTACCGGTCGCACGCATCAGATTCGCGTGCACATGCGCCATATCAACCACGCCTGCGTGGGCGATCCGCTCTACGGTAAGTGCGATGCGCGTGCCGATCAGGGTCTGACCAGGCAATTCCTCCATTCCTGGCGCGTGGCGTTCGATCATCCCGTGACGGGAGAGCGCATTGAGTGCCGCGACGAGCTGCCGTGGGATCTCGCCGCCGTCCTCGACGACTTAGCCCCGCGTTCGCTTGGTCGCACTGCTGCCGGCGACGAAATCGTACCGCAGCTCGGCCTGCTCGAACCCTAGCCAGTATTAGGTGGTTTCTTGAACTCGGTAAGCCTGCGGTAAGATATACGGTTGTTTACGTAACACGTTCCTGGGAGCCTGCATGCTCGCCTTTTTACAAACCAACACACCCATCGTGATCTTCAACCAGATTGTCGTCACGCTGCTCACGGTCTGCTTCTTGTACCAGGTGGTCTTCTTTGTCATCGGTGCTCTCCGCGGCGAGGTCGCGCCTCCCAAGGCCAAAAAACTCCACCGGTATGCCTTCTTTATTGCAGCACACAACGAGGAGGCCGTTATCGCCAACCTCGTTCGCTCCATCAAGGACCAGGATTATCCGTCCGAGCTCATCGAGGTCTTCGTGGTCGCCGATGCCTGCACCGATAACACTGCGCAGCTCGCGCGCGAGGCGGGCGCTGTCGTGTACGAGCGAAACGACCTGGCCCGTAAAGGCAAGAGCTGGGTCATGGACTTTGGTTTCGACCGTATCCTTAACGAGTATCCCGACACCTTTGAAGGTTACTTTATCTTCGATGCCGACAATGTTATCGCCCGCGATTACGTGTCCAAGATGAATGATGCCTTTGACCAGGGCTTCCATGTGGTCACGAGCTATCGTAACTCCAAGAACTTCGGAAGCTCGTGGATCTCGGCAGCGAATGCCACTTGGTATCTGCGCGAGGCGCGTTTTCTCAACAACGCGCGCAACATCTGCAAGACGTCCTGTGCTGTCTCGGGTTCGGGCTACCTTATCTCGGCTAGCGTTATTGAGGGCATGCACGGCTGGCAGTTCCACACGCTGACCGAGGACATCCAGTTCACTACGTTCTGTGCCATTCACGGCATTCGTATTGGCTATGCGCCGGCGGAGTTCTTTGACGAGCAGCCCGTGACGTTTAAGGCGTCCTGGAAGCAACGTATGCGTTGGACCAAGGGCTTCTACCAGGTGTTCTTTACCTACGGTAAGCATCTGGTCAAGTCGACCTTCCGCTATCATCGTTTTGCCGCCTACGATATGTTTATGACGATTGCCCCTGGTATGCTGTTATCGCTGATTTCGATGCTCGCCAACGCCACGTTCCTGATCGTCGGTGGTCTTTCGCATGGCTTTTTGGCTACCGAGGTCGAGATGCAGGCGTGTGCCGCTTCGCTCATCATGACCTTCGTCATGATGTATCAGACCTTCTTTATCCTGGCGCTGCTCACGACTATCTTCGAGTACAAGCACATCCATTGCGCGCAAAAGTGGCGCCTGGTGACCAACCTGTTTACCTTCCCGATCTTTATGTTCAGCTATATCCCCATTACGGTGGCTGCGTTGTTCCTGAAGGTCGACTGGGTCCCGACGCAGCATGCCGTCAGCGTTACCCTCGACGAGGTCATGCAGGGCGCTAAATAACCACCACCAAAACCACCACGAAGGGGACAGGCACCTCTGTGGTGGTTTTTGCTTTTGAGTGACTGCCCCGGGAGGTGTTCAATGGTCTATATTCCCTTTTGGATCTGCGCCTTTGCCGGTGCGGTGATTGATGTCCGTGAGCGGCGGTTTCCCAATGAACTTGCTGGCGCGTGCGCCGTGGCGGCGTTTGCGGGCGTTTGGCTCGACCTCGGTTTGAACACAACGCTTGACCACGCAGGTCTTGCCGTCATCGTGTATCTTGCCCTCGTTCTGACTGAGTTCCTCTGGCGTCGTCTTCGCCAAATCCCGGGCATCGGCATGGGAGATGCCAAGGCACTCTTCGCGCTTTGCACGCTCGACCCTATGGGTGGCATCGTGGCATTTGCCGCCGCGCTCCTGGTCCTTGCCCTCTCCTGCCTCATCACAAAATCGCGCTCCTTGCCATTGCTCCCGTTTTTGGTGCCGATTTTTGCCATAATCGAGGTTGTGGGCTGCACTTTGTAACCGATTGCGCATCCTTCTTAAGGAGCATGCCATGGCAACTAATCAAGAAACGGCCGTCATTAAGGCGCGCATGGACCGTATTCCCTCGGCGTTGTCGCCCGAACTTTTCGAGCGCATTGCCACCGATCGTGCTTCGGGCTATGTTAACCCGTATCGTTGCAACGACGATCAGGTCATTCGTCGTATTGATCGCGCCTCCGACAAAGGCACGCTTATGCGTCCGGCGTTTATGCGCGATACCGAAAAGATACTTCATCTTCCGGCGTACACCCGTTATGCAGGCAAAACGCAGGTCTTTAGCTTCCGTAGCAATGACGATCTGTCACGCCGCGGTTTGCACGTGCAGCTTGTCTCCCGCATTGCGCGCGATATCGGTCGCGCCCTGGGGCTCAATTGCGATCTGATCGAGGCGATTGGCCTGGGCCACGACTTGGGCCACACGCCTTTCGGCCATGCCGGTGAGCGTTTTCTCAACGATATCTATCATGAGCGCACGGGTCGCTACTTTTTCCATAACGTTCAGTCGGTCCGCGTGCTCGACGCCCTGTATGGCCGCAACGTGTCGCTCCAGACGCTCGACGGCGTGCTATGCCACAACGGCGAGTACGAACAGCGTGTTTTTGAGCTTTCGGACATGGGTTCCTTTGACCAGTTCGACCGAACCGTCGAGGAATGCATTGCCACAGGCTATAGCGCGATTGAGCACCTGCGTCCCATGACGCTCGAGGGCTGTGTGGTGCGTATCTCGGATATCCTCGCCTACGTCGGTCGTGATCGTCAGGACGCCATTGCGGCGGGCCTGCTGTCGCCCGACGCTTTTGACGATGGTCGGGGCGGCGCCTATAACAGCTGGATTCTCACGCACGCTTCCATCGATATCGTTGAGCATAGCTACGGCAAACCGCGTATCGAGATGAGCGAGGACCTGTTTGAGGAGATCCGCCGAGCCAAGCGCGAGAACTACGAGAAGATCTATAGCAAGGGCGGTATCGAAGGCGATTCCGAGGAGGAGCTGCGTGAGGCGTTCGAAAAGCTCTACGACCGTTGCCTGCAGGATATAAACGAGGGTGACGAGTCCTCCTACATCTTTAAGCACCACATTTCGCGTATTGAGCAGCAGCTTTCCTATTATGGCCGCATCTATGCTTGGCAGGACGACAAGGATCAGACTGTCGTCGATTACATCGCAAGCATGACGGATGGTTATTTCTGCGAGCTGACGAGCAAATTGTTCCCAGGTCTAAAGTTTCCGCACCGCACCTATATTAACGAACGGTAGTTCGTATCCTTTCGGTATACTGTTGGTCAACAACGATTTTGATTGATGCACGGGATGGCTATGGACGACCTTTTTTCTGCTTCGACGCGCGAGCGCTCTTTTCAGAATGCCCCGCTTGCGGTGCGTATGCGCCCCAATTCGCTCGACGAGTATGTGGGCCAGCAAAAGGCCGTCGGTAAGGGCTCGTGGCTGCGCGCCGCGATTGAGCATGACGTGCTGTCGAGCGTGATTCTGTACGGCCCGGCTGGCACGGGCAAGACGACGCTGGCCCACATTATCGCCAACCATACCAAGAGCGAGTTTGTCGAGGTCAGCGCCGTGACGGGCACCGTAAAGGACTTGCGCCGCGTGATTGACGAGGCCAAGACGCGCCTGAATACGTACGACCGCCGCACCATTCTATTCATCGATGAGATTCACCGCTTCTCTAAGTCGCAGCAGGATGCCCTGCTGCATGCAGTTGAGAACCGTACCGTCATTATGATTGGCGCTACGACGGAGAATCCGTACTTCGAGGTCAACTCGGCGCTGCTCTCACGTGGTCGAGTCGTGGAGCTTGAGCATTTAAAGGACGAGGATATCGCCATGCTTATCGAGCGTGCGCTCGAGGCACCTCAGGGCCTGAACGGTAAGTTCTCGGCCGATGAGGATACGGTCAAGACCATTTGTACGCTGGCTGCGGGTGATGCACGCTCGGCCCTGACGACACTTGAGCTGGCGAGCGAGATTGCCGTCACGCGTCCCGATACCGAGGGGACGCCGGCTCCGGCGGCGGGGGAGCGCTATCCCATCACGGTCGACGATGTGAAGATCGCCAATCCGCGCCGTGGGTTTTCGTATGACAAAAACGGTGACATGCACTACGACATTATCAGTGCGTTCATTAAGTCCATGCGCGGCAGCGACCCCGATGCCACCATTTATTGGCTCGCGCGCATGATCGATGCAGGGGAGGATCCTAAGTTTATTGCACGCCGTATTATGATTCAGGCTTCTGAGGATGTTGGCAACGCCGATCCGCAGGCGCTTTTGGTGGCGCATGCCGCGTTTAAGTCTGCCGAGGTCATTGGCTATCCCGAGTGCCGCATTAACCTGGCTCAGGCTGCACTCTATGTGTGCTTGGCGCCTAAATCCAACGCGTGTGAGGCTTCAATCGATGCGGCGCTGGCCGATATTCATTCTAGTGGGCTTCGCGAGGTGCCGAGTTATCTACGCGATCGCCATCGCCCGGGCAGCGATGAATACGGTGTGTATAAGTATCCGCACGATTATCCCGAAGGCTGGGTCGACCAGCGCTATTTGCCCGAAGGCTTAGAACGCGGTGCATTTTGGCAGCCTGCCGGCCGCGGTTGGGAAGAGTGGCGTGTGGAGCAAAGCGAGCGCGACCGTAGCGGCAACGCTCCCAAGTAGGCCATTGGCGCCTCGCACATTCCCTTTGGGTATCTTTGCCCTTCTTTGGGGTACCATGAAAAACGTCTGTATTTCGATTCCTTCGGGAGGCTTGTATGAGTCCCATTCAAATCGCCCTGCTGGTGCTCGCCGTTGCCGGCGTGTGGGCTGTTGTCGAGCTCGCGCTCACGCTGCGCAAGACCCGCACCGTCGTCGACTCGCTCGACAAGACGGTGAGCGACCTCAATAATACGCTCGCCGAGGCACAGCCCGTGATGGCAAAGCTCGATGGCGCTGTCGATGAGCTCACCCCCGCGCTGGCACAGGTTGAGCCGCTCCTCAAGTCGAGCAAGACTGCCGTTGATGCTCTGACGTCTAACCTCGTTGAGGTTGAGGCGGTCGTTCGCGACATCTCCGAGGTCACGGGCAGCGTGGCCGAGGCTAGCAATGCCGTATCGAGCGTGACTGATTCTGCTGCTGGCGCCGTGCAGAAGCTCTTCAATAAGGTGAAGGCTCCTGCAGCCGACGCCGATCGCAAGCTCGCCGCTGCCGCCGCCGAGGCCGAGCAGCCTACTGAGCGCGTTCTGATTGGCGATGACGATGCCGCTGCTGACGACGATGATGTTCAGAAGCCCGCAGCCAAGCCTGCTCAGTATTACACCTATACGCCTGCCGAGACCTCCGAGGAGTCCTGCGATGAGTAGTGAAGCAACCTGCCCCATCACGCTGAGCGTTGCCGGTGACCCTCGTCTCGCGCGCTTGGTGCGCATGACGGCCGCCAACGTCGGCGCCCTGTGCTCTATGTCCGTCGATCGCATCGAGGATATCCGCATGGCTGCCGAGGAAGCCTTCATCTTTGGGTGCACCGCGGTCGACTGCGACGACATCACGATCAATTTCGATGTGGACGAATCTCACGTCGGCATGACCTTTACCTTTGGGGATCAGGCCACCGTCGACGAGGATGACCAAGCTACTGTGTATGCCGAGCTCATTCTTGCAAGCGTGTGCGATTCCTACGAAAAGACTGCGGCGCCCCTAACGCTTTCCCTCGACCTCAAGGCGGATATCTAATATGACCGAACGTTCCCGGAGCGGCAAGACCGCTTGGGACAAGGAGAAAACCCGCGAGCTGTTTCGTCGTTATAAGGAGACCGGTGATTCGGATGCCCGCGAGCAGCTCGTCATGTCCCATATGAATCTGGTAAGGTTTCTTGCCAACAAATTTAAGAACCGCGGCGAGCCGCTCGATGACCTTTTGCAGGTCGGCTATTTGGGCCTGCTCAAGGCTATCGACCGCTTTGACCCTGAACGCGGACTTGAGTTCACGACGTTTGCCACGCCCACCATCTTGGGTGAGATTAAGCGCCACTTCCGCGACAAGGGCTGGAGTGTGCGCGTGCCGCGTCGTCTGCAGGAGCTCTCGGCCAAGGTCAACCAGGCTACCGATAAGCTCACCAACGAGCTGCAGCGTTCGCCCAAGGTTGAGGAAATCGCCGAATACCTGGACGTGACCGTCGACGAGGTGCTCGAAGCCATGGAGTCGTCCTCGGCCTACACCTCGGTGCCCATCGAGGCCCCCGGTGCGTCCGATTCCGATGATGCGCCTTCGATTCTCGATCGCTATGCCGACGACGACAACGAGCTCGACTTTACCGATGACCGCCTGGTAATCGAGGAAGCCATCCGCGATTTCTCGCCGCGCGAGCGCGAGGTTATCGAGCTGCGCTTCGTTAAGGGCATGACCCAGATCGAGATTGCCAAGAAGCTTGGCATCTCGCAGGTGCAGGTCTCGCGCCTGCTGCGCCGTACCCTTAAGAAGATTCAAGATAAGATCGACCCCGACGGAGTGATGATTCGTTCATGAGTGAGCACCCCCAACAAATCGACCGCACGCTTCGCGATACCCGCATTCTGACGCTGCGCATTTGGGGTGTCGTCGGCTGCATTGTCATCGCTGCCGTCATCTTTAACCTTATGGGCATCCTGGCACCGGTCATCGAGTTTCTCGCTGTCGGTTCCATCATCGCTTTTGTGATGTCTCCGATCACCAACTGGCTCGAGCATCACGGCGTCGGACGTGGCCTCGGTTCGCTCATCGCACTCATTGTGGTTGTTGCCGTGCTCGTCGGCGTCGTCTGCATCCTATCGCCTATTTTGCTCGGTCAAATCATGGAAGTCCTGAGCCGCCTGCCCGAGCAGCTTCGTGTTGCGGGTGGCGATCTCAACGAGATGCTCTCGCACGCCAAGACGCTCAATAACACGCCGCTCAAGGAGTATCTGGACGACATCTTTCTTCGCTGGTTACCGTAGCGTCCAAGTACGTCTCGCAAATCGCTGCCGAGCTCGGTCGCGGTGTATTCCCGCTTATTACCAATACGGCCTCGCAGCTGTTCGTCATCTTCCTGGGCTTGGTGCTTGCCTATTGGTTGGCCTGCGACTATCCCCGTATGCACCACGAGGTCTGCACCATCATCGGACAGGAAAAGGAGACCTCGTACCGCTTTATGGTGGCCATCCTTTCGCGTTCGGTCGGCGGCTACATGCGTGGCATGGTCATCACATCGATCTGTGGCGGTTTTCTTGCCTTTATTGGTTTTACGATCATCGGCCATCCGTATGCAGCACTCATGGCTATCTTTACCGGCATTATGCACCTGGTTCCGGTTGTCGGTCCCTGGGTGAGTGCGGCGATCGCCACGGTGCTCGGCTTTATGTTCAGCCCCATGCTGGCGTTGTGGACGCTTGTCGTGACCATGGTGGCTCAAAACGTCACCGATAATGTCATTTCGCCTAAGGTCATGCAGAGCTCGGTGCAGGTGCATCCCGTTATGAGCCTGACGGCTCTCGTTATCGGTTCGGCACTCATGGGTCCCATCGGCATGGTTATCGCCATTCCGCTGTGCGCGGCCCTCAAGGGCATCTTCGTCTACTACTTTGAGAACGAGACCGGCCGTCAGCTCGTGGCCTATGACGGCGCCGTGTTTAAGGGCACTCCGTATCGCGATACCGAGGGTAACCCAGTTGCCGCCTACGACGCGCTTGGCGACGATACGTTCATCTACGAGTCCGAACTCATCGGCAACGAGACCGCCCCCGAGGCCCAGGCAATGCCCAAGCCCGAGTTCGATAATCCCTGGATTAAGCTCTCAGGCCTACAGCCCGACGCGACGGGTTTCTTTAAGAACCCCTTTGCCAAGGACGACGACACAAGCTCTGACGACGACACCAAAACCGGCATCGACGGCTCCATGGACGATTCGGATTCCAAATAGGCCCTGTTAGCGTTTCTTGATGTTGTAAATAACAATAAACGCGATCAAAGCGATTGATAAGGGGCCAGCCACATAGAAAAAGATGGTGTCAATTGCGCTTAGGGTGTAATACGCTTTATCGCCAGATGTTACTGCGTACAATGCGTAGCCAAATCTCGGCTGGTTCACATACCAGCTCGAGTAAGCGAAGATTGCTAAAAGGGCTACTGAGGTTAGTGCATTCACGACAAACCGTTTGCTATTCATTGATCGCTCCTTCCGGACGATTCCTATATGAAATTTTACCAAAATCATTTTTTTCAAAGTATTTGACAGACCATAATAACGTGCACTTTCGCTGAAGGGTCGCTGTTTGGCGGCCCTCTTTTTTGCACAGGCGCGGTGGGATGGTAATATCGTTACGTTTGAACTGTTTCGATGTGAAACCGAGGAGATTCCCTCTATGAGTGCTGACTACCCGTCAATGACTACGGCCGAGATTCGCTCCAAGTTCCTCAACTTCTTTGAGGAGCGCGGTCTTAAGCTCTATCCTTCTTCGTCCCTCGTCCCCGACGATCCTTCGCTGCTGCTTGCCAACGCCGGCATGAACCAGTTTAAGGAGTACTACCAGGGCAAGAAGACCATGAAGGAGATCGGCGCGATCTCCTGCCAGAAGTGCGTCCGCACCAACGACATCGACTGCATCGGCGAGGACGGCCGTCACCTGTCCTTCTTTGAGATGCTCGGCGACTTCTCCTTTGGCGGCGTCTCCAAGCAGCAGGCCTGCGCTTGGGCCTTTGAGCTCATCACCAAGGAGTTCAAGCTTCCGCTCGACCGCCTGTACTTTACCGTCTTTACCGAGGACGACGAGACCCACGACGTGTGGCGCTCTCTGGGCGTTGCCGAGGATCACATCTCTCGCCTGGGCGAGGACGACAACTTCTGGGCCGCTGGCCCCACCGGCCCCTGCGGTCCGTGCTCCGAGATCTACTTTGACATGGGCGAGGAGGTCGGTTGCGGCAGCCCCGACTGCAAGCCTGGCTGCGACTGCGACCGCTTCCTTGAGTTCTGGAACCTCGTGTTTACCCAGTACGACCGCCAGGAGGACGGCTCCATGCCGGAGCTGCCGCACCGCAACCTCGATACGGGCATGGGTCTGGAGCGCATGGCCGCTATCATGCAGCACAAGACCGCTAACTACGACGGCGATCTGATGCAGCACCTCATCAAGCTCGGTGAGAAGATCAGCGGCAAGACCTATGACGCCGACGATTACTCCGGCGCCAGCCGCTCCCTGCGCATCATCGCCGACCACTCCCGTGCCGTCGACTTTATGATCTCGGACGGCATCCTGCCCGGTAACGAGGGCCGCGAGTACGTCCTGCGCCGCCTGCTCCGTCGTGCCGTGTTCCACGGTCGTCTGCTGGGCATCGAGGGCGCCTTCCTGACCAAGTTTATCGACGAGGTCAACGCTCAGATGGGCGAGGCTTATCCCGAGCTGCTCAAGAACGTCGCGCTCGTTAAGGGCATCGTCGCCTCCGAGGAGGAGCGTTTCTCAACGACGCTCGACAACGGCCGCGTTTACCTGGACGAGGCCCTGGCCGCGCTCGCCGACGGCGCTGTCCTTCCGGGCGATGTTGCCTTTAAGCTTCACGACACCTTTGGTTTCCCCATTGACCTGACTGTCGAGATCGCCGGCACCGCCGGTCACGACGTCGACATGGATGGCTTTACCGCTTGCATGGAGGACCAGAAGGCCCGCGCCCGCGCCAACGCTAAGGGCGATGCCTGGGGTAGCTTTAACGACGTGTGGGTCGAGCTTTCCGACAAGGTTGCCGCGACCGAGTTCGACGGCTATGACAACGACGTCATCGATGGCGCCAAGGTTGTCGCCATCGTGCGCAACGGCGAGTCCGTCGAGTCCGTTGCCGCCGGCGAGGACGTCGAGGTCGTGCTCGACCGCACCCCGTTCTATGCCGAGATGGGTGGCCAGCAGGGCGACGCCGGCAAGCTTTCCGCCGAGGGCGTTGCGCTGACCATTTCCGATACCAAGAACCACAACGGCCTGTATGCCCACGTCGCCCACGTCGCCGAGGGCACGCTGACCGTCGGTGCTACCGTGACCGCCGCGCTCGACGCCGAGCGCCGTGGCTTCCTGCGTCGCAACCACACCGCCACGCACCTGCTCGACGCCGCGCTTAAGCAGGTCCTGGGCGAGCATGTCTCCCAGGCTGGCTCGTTGGTGACGCCCGAGCACCTGCGCTTTGACTTCACGCACTTCGAGGCCCTGTCCTCCGAGCAGCTCAAGGCTGTCGAGGACCTGGTCAACCAGCAGATCTTCGCTTCCAAGCCGGTCGTGACCCGCGTCATGGGCATCGACGAGGCCAAGGCCGCCGGTGCTGTCGCCCTGTTTGGCGAGAAGTACGGCGATGTCGTCCGCGTTGTCTCCGTGGGCGCCGAGGATCAGCCGTTCTCCCGTGAGCTCTGCGGTGGTACGCATGCCGCCAACACTGCCGAGATCGGCCTGTTCAAGATTATTTCCGAGTCCTCCACGGGCTCGAACGTCCGTCGTATCGAGGCCGTGACCTCTAAGGGCGCCCTTGATTACATGGCCGACCGCCTGGCGCTCGTTGACGCCGCTGCCGCTGCACTCAAGTGCCGCGTTGACGAGGTTCCCGCCCGCGTGGAGAACCTGCAGGCCGAGCTGCGCGAGACCGCCGGCAAGCTCAAGAAGGCACTCACCGGTGGCTCCTCCGATGCGATTTCCAGCGCCATCGAAGGCGCTGTCGAGGTCAATGGCTACAAGCTCGTCGTCGCTGAGCTCCAGGGCCTTGAAGCTGCCGACCTGCGCAACGTGTGGGATACCGTGCACCAGAAGGTCGCCGGCCCCGTCGCCTGCGTCGTCGCTAGCGTGACCGAAAAGGGCACCCCGGCCCTGCTCGCTGCCGGCTCCGATGACGCCGTCAAGGCCGGTTTCCACGCCGGTAACGTGATCAAGCAGATCGCGGGCCTGGTCGACGGTCGCGGTGGCGGTCGTCCCAACATGGCCCAGGCTGGCGGCAAGAACGCTGCCGGTATCGCCGATGCCCTCGCGGCTGCCAAGACCGCGCTCGGCGCTTAAGTAGTCGCTGTGGTCGCGCTCGCGCTGGACATAGGGGAGACCCGGATTGGCATTGCCGTCTCGAGCCGTGATGGCAAGATGGCAATGCCCGTCAAGGTGCTCCCGGCTGCCGAGGTCACTGGCATGGCCAAGACGTTCCGTTACCTGGTTGAGGACTATGAGCCCGATATCCTTGTAAGCGGACGTCCCTTGACCATGGCCGGTGAGCCCGGCCCCCAGGCCGAGCGCGTTGCCGCCGTTGCGCAAAAGATTGCCCAAGAGCTCGATCTTCCGCTTGAGTTTGAGGATGAGCGCCTGTCCTCGCAAGAGGCAAAGCGTATCCTGCGCGAGCAGGGACTCAACGAAAAGCAGATGAGGGGCAAGATTGACATGATCGCCGCCAGCCTGTTCTTGCAGACGTGGCTCGATCGCAAAAACGAGGAGGTTTCGCATGCCTAGCGCTTCCGATCCGCGCCAGCCGAATCGCCAGGGGCAGCCTACGCCGCGCCCTGTATCGTCCGGCCAGCGTCCGATGCAACCGACGCAGCGTGCGGCTCAGCCTGCTGCTCGTCCCGCACAGCCCTCCTCTCGTGCAGCACAATCTGCTCAGCGTCCTGCCCAACAGCCCGCTGCCCGCGCAGCCCGGGCCGCAAGCGGTACCCGCTTTAAGCAGCAGGCGCCCACGCAGCGTGCGCAGGCGCCTCAATCGCATACGCGTACACATCATGCTCACGGCACACATGGCGTAGCTCCGGCCACGCGCTCGAGCTATAACACGCATGCCCGCCGTGGCGTCCAAAAGAAAAGCTCTCCGGTGCCTATGATTATCGGCGTTGTTGTTGCCGTACTTGCTCTTGCTGCCATTGCCTTCTTTGTCGTTCCGGCCGTCAAGGGCCTGTTTTGCGGGGAGGAGACAGGCGTCACCGCTGGCCAGCGAGTTACCGTCACGATTCCCGAGGGAGCTTCGGGCGATACGATCGCCTCGATTCTCTCCGAGAACCATATTGTCGAGAATCCCAAGGATTACTACGCGGCGGTCAAAAAGCTCAACGCAGATATGTCGCTCAAGCCCGGCACGTACTCGTTCACGACGCTGATGGATGCGACCAAGGTTGTCCAGCAGCTCATGGAGGGGCCCAATGCCGGCTCCGATGCGCTGACTATCCCTGAGGGCCTAACGGTCGACCAGGTCGCCGATCGCGTGGCCGCGGCATACGACAGCATCTCCAAGGAAGACTTCCTTAACCAGGCCAAGGCGAGCAATTATGTGAATGATTACGCTTTCCTTAAAGATGCCGCGAACGATTCGCTCGAGGGCTTCCTATTCCCCAAGACCTATTCGTTGGGTAAGGACCCGTCTGCCGATGATGTGATTCGCGCCATGCTTGACCAGTTCAACGCCGAGTATAAGTCGCTTGACTTTGCCAGCTGCGAGGCCAAGATCAAGGAGCGCTATGGCGTGGAGATGTCCGATTACGACATCGTTAACCTTGCCTCGATCGTCGAGCGCGAGGGCCTCAACGCCGATCAGCGCGCGCATGTGGCTTCGGTTTTCTATAACCGTATGGCGGGCAAGCTCGATGGCCTGCGTTACCTCAATAGCGATGCGACCATGATGTATGTCACCGGCGGCGAGGTTACCGCCGACGACCTGCAGAGCGATAGTCCGTATAACACCTATAAGCATGAAGGCCTGCCGCCCACGCCCATCTGCTCTCCGTCGCTCGAGGCGCTCAAGGCTACCCTTGAGCCGACCGACTCTGATGACCTGTATTTCTACATTACACAGGACGAGGAGTATTTCTCGAAGACCTACGAAGAGCACCAACAGTCTTGGAATTGATCATGAGGATTTTTAGCCCCAAACGTTATGTTGCCTCAGTTGACCGCATCGACCTCGATACCCTCTGGGCCGACGGCAAGCGCGCCATTCTACTCGACCGCGATAACACTCTGGTGCCGCGCGATACCGAGCAGGTTCCCGCTGCGGTTTCAGCTTGGCTCGAAGCCGCCCATGCCAAGGGCTTTAAGCTGTGTATGGTGTCCAATAACTGGCATCGCGACCAGGTCATGGCATCGGCGCGCGAGCTGGGGCTCGAGGCTATCAGCCACGCCATGAAGCCCGCCCCGTTTGCCCTGAAGGCGGGTCTTAAGCGTCTGGGCGCCACGGCCGACGAGGCCGTGCTGATCGGTGACCAGCTGTACACGGACGTGTGGAGCGGTAACTTTGCCGGCGTTGACACTATTCTGGTCAAGCCGCAGGCGACCCAGGACCTGTGGTACACGCAGATCTTCCGCATCTTTGAGCGCCGGGCCCTGCGCGACCTTCCCTGCGAGGAATAGGTTTCGCCATGTCTCAGCACATCAAACACGGCTGCGACCATATCTTCTTTATCGGCTTTTTGGGCGCGGGCAAGTCGACGCTTGCGCGCAACGTGGGCACTATGTTCAAGCGGCGTTTTATCGATACCGATCGTTTGGTTGTGCGTCGATGCGGCAAGTCGGTGACCGAGATATTTGAGACCGAGGGCGAGGATCGTTTTCGCGAGCTCGAGACCTCGGCACTCCGTTCGCTTCAAAGCGAACGCAGCCTGCTGGTATCGTGCGGGGGCGGCATCGTCGAGACGCCGGTGAACATTGAGCTGATGCACGAGATGGGTACCTGTGTGTACCTCGAAGGCGACTTTGAGGACTCGTTGCGCCAGATTCGCCGCTCCGATACCCGGCCCGATTTCCGCTCGCCCGAGCACGCTGCGCGCCTGTTTGAGCATCGCCGTCCGCTGTATCGCCGGGCCGCCGATATTACCCTTGATATTCGCAACAAGTCCTTCGAGGACGTTTCCTACCTTTGTGCCGAGATGCTTTTGGAGCGTGGACTGCTATGATTCGCCGTCAACTTATCAATTTCCAAAACCGCAGCGTCGATGTCCGCGTCGGATTGGGCGCGTTCGAGGAGCTGCCGCGCATGTTTGCCTCGGCTGTGGGCAAGCCTAAGCGCGCGATGGTGGTTTGGAACGACGCCACATCCGAGCGATTTGGCGAGGTTGTCGAGCATGCACTGGTTGACGCCGGTTTTGCCGTGTCGCTGCTCGCCCTCGAGGTTTCCCCTGCCGGTGCTACGCTTGCCGATGCCGATACCGTCTTTGGCGCCCTGTCGGCTAACGGCATTACCTGCGACGATCTCGTTGTCGCTGTCGGCGACACGGCGACCTGCTCGGTCGTTTGCTGGTGTGCCAATCAGTGGTGCGGTCGCACCGAGTGCGCCTTGCTGCCGACGACGTTCGACGCCATGCTCACGGTCGCGACGACCATGAAGCCGCTCGTCGCCTCGTCGGCGCATGCGCTTCCCGCTATCGCGTTCCGTCCCGAGCCGGGCTTGGTCGTGTGTGACCTCGACCTTGTACGCGAGGCGGACCCCGAGGATCTCAAGCTCGGCTATGCGGTGCTCGTTGTCACCATGCTTTCGAGCAGCAAGTCCCGCTGGAATCAGTTTACTGAGACCGTCCCCGAGATTCTCTCGGGCGAGGAGGTTGCGCTCGTCAATGCCGTTCAGTGGTCTCAGACTGCACGCAAGGACGTACTGATGGCCACGAACCCGAGCGCCCGCCATGCGCTCGATTTTGGCAAGACGGGGGAGCGCACCCTGCGCGCCTGCTTGGGCGATGCCGCTTCGCCGGTGCCTGCCTACCAGCTGTTGTCCGAGGGCATGCGCTTTGAGGCGCGCCTAGCCCATGATGCCTGCGACTTCGACATCGATTACGTCTTTGAGGTCGATGACTGCCTGGAGGACTTTGGTATCGAGGAGCTTGCCTTTGATCTGGAGCCTGCCGCATATATCGAGGAGTTCCGCAGGCAGCAGTTTGCCCGCTCGAACCGCAGCATGTTGCCGCTGCCCGCGGCACTCGGCGCCATTCGTTTAACGAGCGTTGAGGACGAGGTTCTTGAGCGCCATGCTCACGCCTACTTGGCTTCTCGCAAAGAACTTCTCTAAGATTTATTGACATCCATCGTCTTTCGTATCATGTTGAGGGGCGGGTTTCAATCGGTCGTGGATCACATGCGATTCCGTCGTTCGGTTGAGACCCGTCCCGCACTTTTAGAGACAACAAGAAAGGAATCTGCATGTCAGAGTTTGCTGCCGGCCCTGCCGGTCGTATCGAGCGTGTCCGTGTCCTGATGGCTGAGCGCGGCTACGACGCTATCGTGGTTCGTGACGAGGCCAATCTTCGTTGGCTTACGGGCGTGAAGGGCGTCTTTGATTACACCTTCGAGTTCCCGCACGCGGCGTTTATTACGGCTGACCAGTGCCTGTTCCATACCGACTCGCGCTACCTCAACAGCTTTGAGGAGAACACGCCCGCCGGCAGCCCTTGGGTCTACGACATGGACGAGGGTACCATCCCCGGTTGGGTCGCCGGCAAGATCGCGGCCAACACGTGCCGCGTCTGCGCTGTCGAGGACGACATGCAGATCAACTTCTACCAGGGCATTCAGCGTGGTCTGGAGGATCGTTCCGTCGCCTGCATGCTGCCGCTGATGCATGACGACATTCGCAAGATGCGCGCCATTAAGGACGCCGAGGAGATCGAGCTCATGCGCCATGCGCAGTCGATCACCGATGCCGCCTTCCAGCATATGCTCGGCTTTATTAAGCCCGGTATGACCGAGAAGCAGGTTCGCAATGAGCTCGAGAACTTTATGTTCGCCAATGGCGCCGACAGCCTGGCCTTTGGCTCCATCGTGGCGAGCGGCCCCAATACCGCCAATCCGCATGCCGTCCCGAGCGACCGCGTGATCGAGAAGGGCGACTTCGTCCTTATGGATTACGGCGCGGGCTACTGCGACTATCGTTCCGACATGACGCGCACCGTCGTGATGGGCGAGCCTACCCAGGAGCAGCTCGACCTCTATGCGCTCGTGCGCCGTACGCACGAGGAGTGCGTCGCCGCCATCCATCCGGGCGTCGAGGGCAACGACATTTTCAAGCTTTCCAAGAAGATCATCGGCGATGCCGGTTATGGCGATTACTACAACCATGGTCTGGGCCATGGTGTCGGTATCGACATCCATGAGCTGCCCAACTTCAACCGCAGCAAGAACATCATCGAGGTCGGCTCGGTTATCACCATGGAGCCTGGCGTGTACCTGCCCGGCGTGGGCGGCGTGCGTCTGGAGGACTACGGCGTGGTCACCGAGAACGGCTACGAGCCCTTCACCAAGACACCGCATGACCTTCACGTCATCGATTGCTAGTCTACTTCGGTAGATAGTTTGGGGCGGGGCGTCTGGATCGATTCGGACGCCCCGCGTTCTCTTTTTATGCGCTCGCCGCAGGCGCCGTCTGCAAGTGTATAATTTCGCTCGTATGTAATTTGGACGCTTGTGCGTTCTGCCCATAACAAGAAAGGTCGCTATGCCTACCATTTCTACCGCCGACTTCAAGAACGGCCTCGGTCTCCGCATTAAGGACAAGGTCTACACCATCGTCGAGTTCCAGCATGTCAAGCCCGGCAAGGGCGGCGCGTTTGTGCGCTACAAGACCCGCGACATCAAGAGCGGCCGCGTCGTCGAGAACACCTGCAATGCCGGCACCAAGTTCGAGAGCGTTATGCTCACCACCCGTGAGTTCCAGTACCTCTACAACGATGGCACCGACTACATCTTCATGGACAATGAGACCTATGAGCAGGTTCCTGTTCCCGAGGACATGGTGGGCGAGAACTCCAAGTGGCTGCGCGAGAACGACATTTGCCAGCTTCTCTTCGCCGACGATGAGCTCATGGGCGTGACTCCGCCGATGTTCATCGAGACCACCATCGTCCAGACTGACCCGGGCTTTAAGGGCGACACCGTCCAGGGTTCCACCAAGCCGGCCACGATCGACACCGGCGCCGTCATCCAGGTCCCCATGTACCTCAACGAGGGCGAGGTCATCAAGGTTGACACCCGCGACGGCAAGTTCGTCTCCCGCGTCTAGCAACCAACTCTTCTAGGAGGACTCATGCCCCAGGAAATCAAGATTGACGGCATCGGCATTTCGCCCGATGTTCTGACCGCCATCGTCTCGCGCGCCGTGTCGGATGTCGAGGGCATCGCCTCCGTTGGCGTCAAGGACCTTGCCACCAACCTTGTCTCCATGATGCTCTCGTCCAAGGCCCCGGCTTCCGAGCCGGCGGTCGAGGCCGAGGTCGTCGGCGACAAGCTCGCACTCACCGTGCGCGTTGTGGTGTTCTTTGGCTATCCGTTCAAGAAACTCGCCGAGGCCGTTCGCGCCGCTGTAGCCGCCGCCATCGATGCCCAGGTGGGTGTCGAGGTCGAGCGCGTTGACGTTTGCATCGACGGCCTCGTTTTCCCCAAGGAGTAACCTTTGAGCCTTAAGGTTTATCGCGGGCGCACGCTTGCCCGCAGTCAGGCGCTGCAGCTGCTGTTCCAGGCCGAGGCCACGGACAGCCCGCTCGAGCGCGTCCTCGAGGGCGATTTCCTGATCTCGAAGGGTCCCCTCGACCCCTATGCGCTGGAGCTGTGCCGCGGTGCTTACGAGCATATCGACCGCATCGACTGCGCTCTGCGTTCCGTTGCAAAAAACTGGGATCTTATGCGCATGCCCGGCGCCGACCGCAATCTGCTGCGTATCGCCGTTTACGAGATGCGTTTCCTCACCGACGAGGAGGTCTCGGATGCCATCGTGATCAACGAGGCCGTTGAGCTTGCCAAGGCCTATGGCACCGATCAGTCCGCGTCGTTCGTCAACGGCGTGCTGGGTAAGATCGCTCGCAGTGAAGAGCTGCCGGGCGAGGATCTGTACCAGGAGCTGCTGGCCGAAGATCGCGCTCGCGAGGAGGCACGGGCTGCCGAGGCTGCCGCAAAGGTTGCGGCTGCTCAGGCCGAGGCTGGCGTGCTGGCCGAGGACGCGGACGCTGCTGAGGCCGTCGAGGCCGACTCCGTCGAGGAGTAGTCATGCCAGAGGGTTCTGTCCGCAACTTTGACGAGATCTCGGACCGTTTGGATCAGATCATCGCTACCGTTCGCTCCAAGGACACCTCCTTGGAGCGTTCGCTCGATCTGTTTGACGAGGCGATTGAGCTGGGCTCCCGCGCGGTCGACATGGTCGATAAGTTTGAGCTCACGCCGCGTGAGGCCGACAAGCTCGAGCAGGAATACGATGAGGATGCGGCAAACGAATCCCAGGATAGCTAGGCCGCATCTCCGGATACGAATGGTTGATGGCATTCATGAAACGCGTGCGTCTTGATGACGAACTGATTTCACAGGGCATCTGCGCCGATCGCGCGGATGCCCTTCGCACTCTTATGGCCGGCTTAGTCTCGAGTGGCGGCGAGCGCTTGACTTCGCCGGGCCTTAAGGTGACCCCGGGCCTGCCGTTGCACGTGAAGGGGCGCATTCCCTATGTTGGCCGCGGCGGTCTTAAGCTCGAAGGCGCGCTTGATGCGTTTGGTATCAATCCGACGGGCCTTGCCTGTCTGGATGTGGGCTGCTCTACCGGCGGCTTTACCGATTGCCTGCTTAAGCGCGGAGCTGCGACAGTTGTCTCGGTGGACGTGGGTCGCGCCCAGTTCGATTGGTCGTT
Organism: Collinsella sp. AF05-9; assembly: GCF_003465595.1. Lineage (NCBI taxonomy): Bacteria > Bacillati > Actinomycetota > Coriobacteriia > Coriobacteriales > Coriobacteriaceae > Collinsella > Collinsella sp. AF05-9. Next base: position 91,365 of record NZ_QSBB01000001.1, on the reverse strand, counting down.
GCGTCAGGACGATCGCGTGACGCTGTATGAGCGCACCAACGTGACGCAGCTGCCCGAGCTCGGCTACGGCGACGCAATCGACCTGGCCGTGTGCGACGTGTCGTTTACGAGCATCGCGAACATCATCGACGCCGTGCTGGCGTGCCTGACGCCGACGGGGTCGTTCTGCACGCTCGTGAAGCCGCAGTTTGAGGCTCCGGCGGCGCTGGTGGGCGAGGGCGGTATCGTGACAGATCCCACTGTGCGTGTTGACACGCTCGTGGCGGCGATTGAGCTCTTTGCCGCCAAGGGCCTGTTCCCGCTTGACGTGTGCGTGTCGCCCATCCATGGCGCCAAGGGCAACGTGGAGTTTTTCCTGTACGGCACGAGGTTTGCCCCCAGCGAGCACTCCGATGACGAGTTGCAATCCCAGGTATCGGCTTTGAGCGAGAAAGCTGCAACGCTATGAAGGTCTTTCTGGTTCCCAATTACTACAAGCAAGAGGCGGTCGAGAGCGGCCTGATGCTCGAGCTTTGGCTTTCGCGCCAGGGCTACGAGGTCGCATGGGCTGCCGACCAGCGATCGAAGATTCAAAGCACGCCTGATATTGATGGCTCAGATCTGGTCATTACGCTCGGCGGCGACGGTACGTTGCTGCGCGCTGCCCGCATCCTCAACCATCGCGAGATTCCTATCCTTGGTCTTTCCTATGGTCACCTGGGCTTTTTAACTGCTGCGAGCCCCGAGGAGCGCGACATTCTGCAGGTCGTGAGCGATGCTCTGTCCGGTGAGCTGCACGTGAGCCGCCGCGCCACCATCGCCGCGGATATCGTGTCCGTGCGCGACGATGGCACGAAGGATGTCGTGCGCACGTTTGCCCTCAACGATATGGCACTTACGCGCGGCCCCCTGTCCGATATGGTTGAGTTTGACATCACGGTGTCCGGCCATCATATCGATCGCCTGCGCGGCGACGGTGTCGTCGTTTCGACGGCGACCGGCTCCACCGGCTATGCGCTTTCCGCCGGCGGCCCCATCGTCAGCCCCGATTACACGGGTATGGTCTGTGTGCCCATCGCCCCGCATACCATTCAGGCTCGCGCTTTTTTGACCTCGCCGAGTGATGTCGTCGAGATCTTTATGTCTGATGACCGTCCGAGTGTTCCGGCGATCGCTATCGATGGACAGTTTATTACCTGCGATGGCACCGTTGAGAGCGTGGCGGTGCGTCGCGGTCCCGGAGATGTGCTGCTTCTCGATTACGGTCCCGAGAGCTTCTATAACTCCGTGAGCCGCGTGTTCTACGGAGTGCGTCATGATCGATGAGCTGCAGGTTTCCAACATTGCACTCATTCGCGAGGCGACGCTGGTGCCGAGTGCGGGCCTAACGGTTTTGACTGGCGAGACCGGTGCCGGCAAGACCGCGCTGCTCTCGGCGCTCAAGCTCATTTTGGGCGAGCGCGCGGATTCGTCGACCGTGCGCGAGGGAGAGGCGCTGGCGACCGTCGAGGCGCGCTTGTTCGACGGCCCGCACGACACGGAGGGCTTTACCGTGCAGCGCAGCCTTTCTGCCGAGGGTCGCAGCCGCGTCAAGATTGACGGCCGCATCGCCAGCGTGCGCGAGCTTTCCGAGCGCGTCGGCGTGATGATGGATCTGTGCGGCCAGCATGAACATCAGCGTCTGCTCGATCCGGCACATCATGTTGCCATGGTCGATGCCTGGGCTGGTCGCTCTGCGCTCGAGGCGCTGGAAAAGTACCGTGTCTGCTTTAAGGCGTCGCGTGCGGCTGCCAAGGAGGTCCGTCGCGTAGAGGAGGCGTCGCGAGCGCAGGGGAGTCGCGTCGAGGAGGCGCGCTTCGCCCTGGAGCGTATCGCCGAGGTTGACCCCAAGCCGGGTGAGTATGAGGAGCTCGAGGAGCTGCTGCCGCGCTCCGAGCATGCCGAGGTGCTGGTGGCGACGGCCAACGATGCCCATGCATCGCTTACTTCCGAAGGGGGAGCGCTCGATGCCGTGAACGGCGCCGTGGCAGAACTGTCGCGCATGGCTACCGTCGATCGCAAACTGGGTGACATCGCCGACGCACTTTCGGATGCCTGCATCTCACTCGAGGATTGCGCCAACGAGCTGCGTGCTTATCGCGATGGCGTTGCGTTCGATCCTCGCGAGCTCGCTCGCATGCGCGAGCGGTATTCCGACCTTAAGGGACTTCTGCGGCAGTGGGGTCCCACCATGGACGATGTGTTTGCCATGCGTGACCACTCGCGGGAGTTGTTATCGCTGGTGGACGATGGTGACGAGCAGATTAGGAAGGCACGCGAGGCACTCGGCGCGGCGGAGCACGAACTGTTCGCCGCTGCCAAGGCGCTTAAGCGCGCACGCAATACGGCAGCCCCGCGTTTTTGTCACGAGGTGGGTCGTCAGATGGCACGCCTCGAGATGGGCGGCGCTGAGCTGGTCTGGGAGTCCCGCGATCTCCCTCGCGCTGAGTGGACACCCGCGGGCCCTTCGAGCTACGAGCTTCTGTATCGCAGCGGTGCCGGATTGACGCCGCGCCCTCTGCGCCGCATTGCCTCGGGCGGCGAGCTCAGTCGCGTTATGCTGGCGAGCAAGGTGGTCTTGGGTAATGCTGACGGCGTCGACACACTGGTATTTGACGAAGTCGATGCCGGTGTCGGTGGTTCCACGGCTCGTGCTCTTGCTGGTGTGCTGGCCGATCTTGCCGCTACGCATCAAGTGATTGTCGTAACCCACTTGGCGCAAGTCGCCGTCATGGCCGACAAGCATTATGTTGTCAGCAAGGAGCCGGGCGATGTTCCCCAGACGCATTTGGACGAGGTAACCGGCGAAGCGCGTACCGCCGAGATCGCCCGCATGCTCAGCGGCGATCAATCGGAGGCAAGCGTAGCGCACGCCAGGCAGATGCTTGCGGAGGCGCGTGCCTAGGCCGAGCCGCCACATGCATGTCCAACCCGGCCGCCACGAAACGGGTCCATCTACTACGTTTGGTAGGGCATCGGCGACCATATCAAGAATTGAAAAAAGAAAACCGCAGGTAGAACGCCTGCGGTTTTCTCGATTTTGGGTGTATGGTTGGCGCCTGCGGTTAAAACGTAGTAGATGGGCGTGTTTCGTGACGAGAGGCGTCTATCGGCTCCCCAATTTACCTACTCAACGACCTTATCCGGCTGGATGAGCTCCTCGTAGTAGCTGATATGCTCACGCGCGTCTTCAATCTCGGGCAGCAGGAAGTTGTAGATGACTTCGATGATCATCGTGGCGCTGATCTTGGAGAACGCAAAGTCGCCCGTCGTCAGTAGCGCTTCGTGGTTGACGGTATTAAAAGTGTAGTCTGCCAGACGCGCGAGCGGGGATTTGCTGTCGCTGCTGATGACGACTACGGTGGCACCGCAGTTGCGAGCCGCTTTTGCCATGCGATTCAGTCGGCGCGATTTGCCGGAGTTTGAGATTAGCACGATGACGTCACCTGGGCGTAACGTGAGCGCAAAGCCAATTGATGTCTCGCTAATGGTGCTCGCCATGCAGCGCAGGCCCAGCTGCGAAAACTTAAACGTCGCATCGAGCGCGACCGCGTTGGTATTGCCCACAGCCGCAAACTCAATAACCCCTGCATGCTTAAGGGCATGCACAACAGCCGCCAGCGTATCGTGGTCGATCCCGTCGATGGTCGCATTAAGCTCGCTCACCTTGGCAGCCAGGATGTTCTTGAGGCTCTGCTCCATATTGTCGAGCGAGACCTCGTCAGTCAGGCCCTCGTTGCGCTGGCTTTCCAAATCCCTCGCCAACGAAAACTGAAAGCTGCGGAAGCTGCCAAAGCCAAGCTTGCGGCAGAAGCGCGAAACGGTCGCCTCGGACGTGGCGGCGGCGCGCGAGAGCTGAGCCGCCGTGAGGCGCGGCGCCTCGGACTGGTGCTCCAATATATAGTCGACAATGCGCTGCTCGGACTCGCTGTATCCCTGATGGGTACTAATGAGGGAAAGTGCGCTCTTGCTACTATCGGTCATGGATGGCTCCTGGTTGGCATGAAAATCTAATTTGATTTGCAATGCCATAGTATAGGGGGATTTTCAATTACAAGATACACCTTGCCGTTTCAAGTGTTGATGGTAAACTTTCACCTACCGTTTACGGTTATGAAAGAACCTTTCACCGGAGAATTGCTCCTTGTCTCTTCTCACGCGGACGGTAGGTTGGTATCTTTCAGTTGTGGAAAAGCGCGCAAGGACGCGCGTGTAGGGGAGCGCCTGCGGGCGCAAAACTTAAAAAGGAGGGACACATGGCTAAGTTTGACATCATCGCCGCCACCGGTTGCCCGACCGGTATCGCGCACACCTTCATGGCGAAGGAGGCGCTGGAGAAGGCAGCTGCCGAGCGCGGTCTGACCATTAAGGTCGAGACCCATGGCCAGGTCGGTGTCGAGAACGAGCTCACCAAGAGTGAGATCGCCGGTGCCAAGGCCGTCGTCGTCGCAGCCGATAAGGATGTCCAGGCGGAGCGTTTCGCCGGCAAGCGCATGGTTTCCGTTGGTGTTTCCAAGGCCCTGTCCGTCGAGGCAGCCGGTAAGCTGATCGACCGCGCGCTCGCCGCCAAGGGTGACGACTCGGTTGCGGCTGCTGCCGATGTCGAGGATGAGGTCGAGGAGAAGGAATCTATCGGCCACATCATCTACAAGCACCTCATGAACGGCGTCAGCCACATGCTGGTCTTCGTCGTCGCCGGTGGTGTCCTGACCGCCGTTTCGTTCCTGTGGGGCATCACGTCCTTCGATTCGACGGCGTCTGACTACAACAGCTTTGCCGCTATGCTGAAGATCATCGGCGGTATCGCCATGAACCTCATGGTTCCCGTGCTTTCCGCCTATATCGCCGAGTCCATCGGCAAGCGCCCGGCGCTCGTCCCCGGCTTCGTTGCCGGTATGATCGCCATCCAGGGCCTGCCCGTTAACGCCGAGACCGGCATGATCGACGCCGGCGGCGCCGGCGTGGGCTTCGGCTTCCTGGGCGGCATCGTCGGCGGCTTCCTCGCTGGCTATGTCATCCTGCTGCTCGAGAAGGTCTTCTCCAAGCTGCCCAAGAATCTGGACGGCCTCAAGGCTATCTTCCTGTACCCGCTGTTCTCGACCGCCATCGTCGGCCTGGTCATGCTCGGCATCTCCGGCCCCATGGCTGCCATCAACACCGCCATGATGGACTTCCTCAAGGGTCTGTCCGCCTCTGGCGCCATTGTCCTGGGCCTTGCCATCGGCTGCATGTGCGCCGTTGACATGGGCGGCCCGGTCAACAAGGCTGCTTACGTCACCGGTACCGCTATGCTCACCGAGGCCTTGGCTGCTGGCGTTGGCACCGATACCTACAACTTCGGCACCAACTTCATGGCTGCCGTCTCCGCCGCCTGCATCGTTCCGCCGCTGATCACCACCTTCGCCGTCGTCGTTGGCAAGAAGTACTTCAGCCAGGAGGATCATGACGCCGGTATCGTCAACCTCATTCTTGGTTGCACCCACATCACCGAGGGCGCCATTCCGTTCATGACCAAGAACATCTGGCCCGTCATGCCCATCATGATGCTCGGTTCCTCCATCGCCTCGATCCTGACCATCATGTTCAACGTTCACGATCCGGCGCCTCACGGTGGCTTCCTGGTCCTGCCCGTTGTCGAGAACGGTCCGCTGTGGGTCCTCGCGATCCTCATCGGCGCTGTGATCGGTGGCATCCTGTTCGTGGCCTTCAAGAAGTACGACTTCGAGAAGAATCAGAAGGCCGCTCCTGTAGCCAAGCCGGTTGAGGCTTCCAAGGCTGCTGCCGTTGAGGCCCCTAAGGCCGATGCTGCCGACTTCGTGAAGGTCGAGAATGTCTTTGTCGCCGAGGACTTCGCTTCTCGCGACGAGGCTCTGAGCTTCGTTTCCAACCAGGCTGTCAAGGCCGGTATCGCCAGCGACGCCGACGCCGTGATGAACGCCTTCCTGGCCCGCGAGGCCGAGGGCACCACGGGCATGATGGAGGGCTTCGCCATCCCGCATGCCAAGTCCGACGCCATTACCGAGGCTGCCGTCATCGTCGTTAAGGACGAGTCCGGCGTGACCGGTTGGGATACCATGGACGGCGCTCCCGTCAACGTGGCCATCGCTCTGCTCATCCCTGGTGCACAGGCTGGCACCACGCACCTCAAGATCCTGTCCAAGGTCGCCGAGGCGCTCATGGACGAGGACTTCCGTGCCACCGTCAAGGGTTCCACCGACGCCGCCGAGATCGCCAAGACGATCAACGCCCGCCTGGTCTAATTCCGCAGTACGCGAATAACATCGCCCCCTGTAACAAAGGCGAGGACTCCCTACGGGTCCTCGCCTTTTTTCATACCACCCGGCACTCAGGGACGTTCCTTTCCTGCCGGCACCCCGGGACACTCCTTAGTCCCCAACAGGGCATAAATAGCCCTCATCGACTGAATCACCCACGCGAACAATAATTCAGCCAGAATTCCTTTTGCACGATATTTCTTGGACGGAAGCATGTTCCCGCAGCTCGCCTGCCGGGCGGGGCGGTTAAGTTTGTCGCGAGTTCCGCACGCAAAGGAAGGCACTTAATGTGCTTTCCGTCTTGCGCAGGACTGTAGAGCAGCAAACTTAACCGCCCCGCCCGGCAGGCGAGCGGACAGCGAACGACATCTGTCCAACAATTCGTGCGAAACACAATGAAAAACCGTTTGATGTGAGTTAATATAAACAACGTCGTGAATCTGACTCCTGCCACATGCATGACAGGGGTTAAACACAAAAAAGGAGTCAACTATGGTTTCTGAGAAGGCTACCCTCGTTAATCCTCAGGGTCTGCACATGCGTCCGGCTGGTCTGTTCGCCTCCACCATGGGCAAGTATGCCTGTGACGTGACGGTCGTCACCCCCGAGAAGGAGGTCAACGGCAAGTCCCCGATGGCCCTCATGGCTGCCGGTATCCCCTGCGGCACCGAGGTCGAGGTCAAGTGCGACGGCGCTGACGAGGCCGAGGCTCTGGCTGCTGCCATCGAGCTCATCAAGAGCGGTCTTGGCGAGTAGAACTCAAACGGGTCGCATGTTGAACAACTAAGTTCATATTTGGGGGCGCAGTGACCTGTTGTAAGGTAGCTGCGCTCTTTTGTCATGGATATGGCAAAACGCTTTATCACATGACACGGAGAGAGGAATGGGAATGTATCAGGGAGTCAACGCTTCCGAGGGCATCGGCATCGGCACCGTCATGGTCGCCGTCGATCCCGACTTGACGTTTGAGCCGCACGAGGTTGCTGATTCGGCAGCAGAGAAGGAGCGCTATCAGACCGCTCTTTCGGTCTTCTGCGAGAAGACCCAGGCTCAGGCCGACCACATGAAGGAGACGGTGGGCGAAGCCGAGGCCGAGATCATGAGCGGACACATTGTCCTGGCTCAGGACCCGGGCATGACCGACGCCATCAACGCCGCCATTGACGGCGGCACCTGCGCCGAGCAGGCGCTCATGGACACCTCGACCATGTTCGAGAACATGTTCCTGTCCATGGACGACGAGATGTTCCGTCTGCGCGCGGCCGACATCGCCGACATCCGCACCGGTATTCTGGCCGAGCTGTTGGGCAAGGAGGTCGTCGACCTCTCCGTCTTGCCCGAGAACACCGTCGTTGTCGTGCACGACCTCACGCCGTCCATGACCGCCACGATTGATAAGGCCCACGTTGCCGGTATCGTCACCGAGACCGGTGGCCGCACGTCGCACTCCGCGATCATCGCGCGCGCCCTCGAGATCCCGGCTGTCCTTTCGGTTTCCAACAGCTGCACCGCGCTGCGCAACGGCATGACCGTTGTCGTCGACGGTGGCAAGGGTATCGTCGAGGCCGATCCCGACGAGGAGACGCTCGCTGCCTACACCGCCAAGGCCGAGGCCTTCGCTGCCGAGAAGGCAGCCCTCGAGGCCTTCCGTGGCAAGCCGTCCGTGACTGCCGATGGCATCAAGAAGATCATCGCCTGCAACATCGGTAACCCCGATGACGTGCCCAACGCGCTCGATCACGACGCCGAGGCCATCGGTCTGTTCCGCTCCGAGTTCCTGTTCATGGACTCTGCTGAGCTTCCTTCCGAGGAGGAGCAGTTCAACGCCTACCGTAAGGTCGCCAGCGCGCTCAAGGGTGCTCCGGTTATCATCCGCACGCTCGATGTGGGCGGCGACAAGGAGATTCCGTATCTGCACATGGTCAAGGAAGATAACCCCTTCATGGGTTTCCGCGCCGTGCGTTACTGCCTGGCCAATCCCGACCAGTACAAGGTTCAGCTCCGCGCTCTTCTGCGCGCTAGCGCCTTCGGTGACGTCAAGATCATGATCCCGCTCGTCACCTGCGTCGAGGAGGTCTTGGCTGTCAAGGAGCTCGTCGAGCAGTGCAAGGCCGAGCTGACCGAAGAGGGTCGCAAGTTCAACGAGAACATCGAGGTCGGCATTATGGTCGAGACGCCTGCCGCTTCGCTGCTCGCAGACCGTCTGGCCGAGGTCGCCGACTTCTTCTCCATCGGCACCAACGACCTGATCGGCTACACCATGTGCGCCGACCGTGGCAACGACACCATCTCCAACCTGTACCAGGTGTACTATCCCGCCGTGCTCCGCTCGCTCAAGAACATCATCGAGAGCGGCGTGAAGGCCGGCATCATGGTCGGTATGTGCGGCGAGGCCGCTGCCGATCCGTTGCTCGAGCCGCTGCTGATCAGCTGGGGCCTGGAGGAGTTCTCGATGAGCGCTCCGTCCATCCTGCGCGCCCGCAAGACCATCAGCCAGTGGACCAAGGCCGAGTGCGACGAGCTCGCCGAGAAGGCGCTCGCCTGCAACACCGCCGCCGAGGTCAAGGCACTGCTCGAGTCCGCAGCTCGCTAATTTGGTATCAGAGGTAACCGCGTGGTTGGAATGGGCCGGCCACGCGGCCCTCACATATACAGGGGGTACTGTAAATGTTCTACACGCTAACCGCTAACCCGGCTGTCGACATGACGGTTTCGAGCTCTCCGCTCGAGCCCGACGAGAACGTCCGCACCGGCTCGGCCAGCTACACGGCTAACGGCAAGGGCCTCGACGTGTCCTTCGCCTTTAAGAAGATGGGCGTCGACACCGTCGCGCTCGGCTTCTTCGCTGGCTTTACGGGCAAGTTTATCGTTGAGGAGGTCATGAACCTGGGCTGCCTGTGCCGCCCGGTCTGGACCGACGGTATCACGCGCATCAACACCTACGTCAACGATGGCCAGCATGAGTACGGCATCCTGAACCCCGGCGCTCCGATTACGCCGCAGCACCAGGAGGAGCTCTACAACATCTTGGACACCGCGGGCGATCTTGAGTGCCTGATCGTCTCCGGCTCCGTGCCTCCCAAAGCTACGCCCGACTTCCTGGCTCAGGTCATGGAGCACGCTCAGGCCCGTGGCGCTGACGTCGTCCTGGATCTGTCCTCTGACAAGCTCAAGGAGCTCGCTCACAAGAAGCCGCTGCTCATTAAGCCGAACCATCACGAGATGAAGGCCATCTTCGGTGTGCCGGTCGACACCGACGACGAGGTCCGCGTTGCCATGAAGCTGGCTCACGAGGCCGGCGTTCAGAACGTGCTGCTCACCCGTGGTAGCCGCGGAGACGCCTACTTCTCCAACGGCGAGGACATCTGGTACGCCAAGCGTGAGTTCAACATCAAGCTGGTCTCTTCCGTCTGCGCCGGCGACTGCACCCTCGCTGCGTTCCTGCACAAGTGGTACAGGAATCGCGACAACGTCGAGGAGGCCATGAAGCTCGCTATGGCCACCGGCGCCAACGTTGCCGAGTCCGTCGGCATCGGCGACTTCGGTCACGTCGACGAGTACAGCAAGCGCGTTGCTGTCCGCAAGCTCGATCGTCAGTAATCGAAACGCGACATATTCGTGCGCATGTGGTGCCCCGGTTTCGGCTGGGGCGCCTTTTTGTTCCGCCACGGGGGAGAGGTGTCCCGCCGTACTTCATCGCTTCCACACCGTTCACCGAGTTGTCCTAGCCTTTTACCGATGCGTGGAATATACTTTCATTAACACGTTGCTTCGTGAAAGGAACATTCATGATTTACACGCTCACCGCAAATCCCGCTATTGACTACAACATCGCCTGCGACGGTCTTTCCGCCAACACCGTCACCCGCACGCACGACGCGGTCTATACGCCCAACGGCAAGGGCCTCAACGTCTCGTTCACCCTTGATCACTACGGTGTCGACACGACGATCTTGGGCTTTTTCGCCGGCTTCTCGGGCGAGTTTATCGTCAAGGGCGCCGAGGCCCTGGGCGTGCCCGTCAAGCCTGTTTGGACCGACGGCATCACGCGCGTCAACGTGTTCCTCAACGCCGGCCCCGACACCGAGTACAACATGGTCAACGCCGGTGCCGCCATCAACGATGCCAACGAGCAGGAGATGTTTGAGCTTATCGATTCGCTTGATGACATGACCTGCCTGGTCATCAGCGGCTCGCTGCCTCCCAACACTTCCGAGGGTTTCCTGTCCGAGGTGCTTCGCCGCGTCAAGGCCAAGGGTGCCGAGTTCGTGCTCGATATCTCGAGCCATCAGCTGGCAGACCTCATTGCCATGGAGCCGCTGCTGATTAAGCCCAATGACGACGAGCTGCTCGATATCTTTGGCATTAAGGTGAGCGGTGGCGACGACGAGTCCGTCAAGGGCGCGATGGCCGAGCTGCACGCCAAGGGCGCCAAGAACGTGCTGCTGACCCTTGGTGGCGCCGGTGCGTACTTCTCCAACGGTGAGCACATCTGGTTTGCCAACCGCACCTTCGACGTCAAGCTGCTGTCGACGGTGTGCGCGGGCGATTCCTCGCTGGCCGCCTTCCTGTCCGTGTGGCACGACGCCCCCGAGCGCGTCGAGGACGCCCTGCGCCTGTCGATGGCAACCGGCGCCAACGTGGTTGAGTGCCCGGGTCTGGGTGACTTTGCCAAGGTGGACGAATATAAGAAGCACATCGAGGTTCGCCAGGTCTGCTAGCAGCATCGATACGTCGTTGCCGAACACCCGCTTTGGATTACCAAGGCGGGTGTTTTTTGCGCGCTGAACGTATGTGGCGTCTGCTGTCTCGATTTATCTAATCGACGACGCGATTGCGTGTGCGTGTTTTCTCGTTTCTTGTTAGACTTCTTGAGAACCATCGATTTACGCTCACAAGTGCAGGAGGCCATAGGCATGTGCAATGTTTCGCTCAACGGTACGCAACCGTCCGATGCGTCCCTGCGCGTCCTGCGCGCGCTTGAGGCGGCTGGTCTTGAGGCTTGGTACGTGGGCGGTTGGGTGCGCGACGCCCTGATGGGGTGCCCCAGCCACGATGTCGACATGTGCTGCAGCGGCCTGTGGCAGGAGTCCAAAGCGGCGCTCGAGGCCGCCGGCATCGCGGTTGTGGAGTCGGGCATTAAATTTGGCGGAATCACGGCTATTTCCGATGGCGAGCGCATCGAAGTCACCACGTACCGTCTGGATGGCTTCTATACCGATGGGCGACATCCCCAGAGTGTGGAGCCTGCCGCCTCGCTCGAGGACGATCTGGCGCGCCGAGACTTTACCGTCAACGCCATGGCCTGGCATCCCGAGCGCGGGCTTGTCGACCGCTACGACGGCCAGGGTGACTTGGAGCGCAAGCTGATTCGCGCTGTCGGCGATCCCAAGCGTCGCTTTAACGAGGACGCCCTGCGCATGCTGCGTGCGGTACGCTTTGCCTGCCGCCTGGACTTTATGATTGAGCCCGAGACTAAGCGCGCGCTTGCCGAGTGTGCGCCGCTGCTCGATGCCGTGGCGCGTGAGCGTGTGGGTATTGAGCTCGAGGGCATTCTTTCGACCGGTCATGGGGGAGACGCGATGCTCCGCTACCCCGAGCTCATCTGCGCCGCCGTGCCCGAGCTTGCGCCCGCTCGCGGGTTTGATCAAAGCAGTGTCTATCATGCGTTTAACGTCTACGAGCATATCGCCCGCGTGCTGACGGTGGCAGGGGAGCTGGCGCTGTGCGACGGCGTCGCGCCCTCGTCGAGCCTTATGTGGGCGGCGTTTTTGCACGATGTGTCCAAGCCCGAGTGCTTTACGGTCGATCACGCCGGCAGCGGACACTTCTACGGTCATCCCGAGCTCGGCGCCAAGAAAGCGCGCGCCATTATGGATCGCCTGGCGCTCTCGCACGACCTGGTGCGCGACGTGTGCCTGCTCATCAAATATCACGACAAGCCACTGCGCCCCGAGCGCTCCTGCCTGCTCAATATGATGCGCGCGCTTTCGGGCGAGGGCGTCGACACGCCGCGTCTGATGGACGAGCTCATGGATCTTAAGCGTGCTGACACACTTGGCAAGGCCCCGTCGTGCTTCTATTACGTCGAGACGATTGAGGAGATGCGCGCGATGGCGCACGAGCTGCTGAAGGCGGGGGAGCCCTATACGCTCAAGATGCTCGCCATTAACGGCGGCGACCTGATCCGCGCCGGTGTGAAGCCGGGGCCCGAGCTAGGCCAGCTACTCAACTCCGCCCTCGATGCCGTGATCGAAGACAACATTTCCAACGAGCGCGAAGCTCTTTTGGTCCATCTCAACTTGAATTAGCTATCCTGTTTACCTGCGTGTTCCATAACCTGCCGACAATTTTTCGGCAATTTGGAATTTCTTCTTGCGCTGACGTTTTTTGTCCCGTAATATATTTCCTCGCAGCACGGCAGTGCAGATGTCATGTGGCCCGTTCGTCTAGCGGTTTAGGACGCCGCCCTCTCAAGGCGGAGATCACCAGTTCGAATCTGGTACGGGCTACCACTTCTTTTCTGCTGAGGCTTATGGCCCGTTCGTCTAGCGGTTTAGGACGCCGCCCTCTCAAGGCGGAGATCACCAGTTCGAATCTGGTACGGGCTACCACTCATCTGATACCCGGTCTTTCCACGGAAGGCCGGGTTTTTTATTATCAAACAACCGTCTGCAATTCCCGTTTGAACAAGAGCTTTGCGTTCTGCTTATGGCCCTTACGGGTACAATTACCAAGATATTTTGACTGTTAGAAGGAGTCTCATGACGGAGTCCTCTCAGCATACGTCCAAGCCCCAGGTCGAGGTTGAGGCCTCGGGCGGCGATGACAATAAGAGTGCACGCCGCGGCGCCATCTTTATCGGCGTCGTGCTGGTGGGTTATATCGTCTATCTGGTGGTAACCGGGCAGATGGGGCAGTTTTGGGCCGCTATGTCGAGCGTCCAGGCGCCCTGGCTCGTTGCCGCGTGTCTATGCATGTTCATGTATCTGTTCTTTGGCATTGTGGCCTATGCGATCGCCGTCTGGCTCGACCCCAATTCACCCGTCGGCATTCGCGACCTGATCTCGGTCGAGGCGAGCGGCATCTTTTTTGGCAACCTCACGCCCATGATGATGGGCTCGACTCCCGCCCAGATCTACCGTCTGACCAAAGCGGGCCAAAATGTCGGCGAGGCCGGAGCCACGCAGTTCACGCGCTTTATCGTGTACCAGTTTGGCCTCGTTGCCTGGGGCGCTATCCTACTGCTTGCCCGCATGCCGTTTTTTGCCGAGCGCTATGGCGACATGACGCTGCTGTGCGTCTTTAGCTTTGGTGGGCACTGCTGCATCTTGCTGGGCATCTTCGCCGTCGCGCTCATGCCTAAGACCGTCACGCGCGTCGCCCATTGCATCATCAATTGGCTCGAGCGCATAGGTGTCTCGGCCACTAAGATCGAGGGATGGCGCACGTTTGTCGACGGCGAGATCTACTCCTTCTCCGAGAAGTTCAAGCTTTCGGCCGGACATTTTTCTTCCATGCTGCTCACCGTGTTTATCACCATGCTGCAGCTCGCGTTTTTCTATCTGGTTCCGTATTTCCTGATGCTTGCCTTTGGCCATCACGAGGTCGACTTTTTCTCGGTCATGGCCGCGAGTGCCTTTGTCCAGCTGCTGAGCTCTGCGGTTCCCTTGCCCGGTGGAACTGGTGGCGCTGAGGGCGGCTTTGCATTGTTCTTGGGTCATTTCTTTGGGTCGGCTTCGACCGCCGGCTATCTGCTGTGGCGCCTCATTACGTTTATTGCGCCGACCATTTTGGCTGCGCCCCTGCTGGGACTTAAGAGCGCCCACAACGAGAGCATCCATGCGCGCTGGGATCGCGTGATGCGCAAACTCGGCCGCACGTCTCAGACGCCCTCTGCGCCCACTAAGCCGCATCCCACGAATGCGGTTACCGTTGATCCCAAGAAGCACGCTCAGAAGGCTTCTGGGACCGCTAAGCCGGCTCATAAAGCCTATGTGCGCCAGACGGGCGACGGTATTCGCGTATCTCCGTCGGCACTCAATAAGAAGAAGCACCCTAAGTCGCAGTAGGGCAGTCGTGCGTTCTTCATGATGCGGGGCATATTTGTGCTGTATGGGGGATAATCCTCTTACGTAGATTATCTCTCATCTGTTGATGAATGCCCGTATATCGAAGGGACACGCCCATGGCCACCAGCAAACCGCGTATTGATCGCCGCATCGTTCGCAGCCGCAATGCCATCCTTTCCGCTTTCGAGCGCCTGCTCATGGAAAAGCCGCTGGCAGACATTACGGTGAGTGCCATCGCGCGCGAGGCCAATGTCGACCGCAAGACCTTTTACGTTCACTTTGGTACGGTTGACGGCCTGCTCGATGCCATTGCCGTCGATGTGGTGGAGATGATTGTCGACTCGGTCGAGAAAACGCTTGCTTCAATGGACGGTGACACCAACGAGCGCGCCCTGGGCGCGGCGGCGACCTTCTTTAAAACCGTTAACGAGGCACTGTGCAACAACTTGGTGCTCAATCGTCAGCTGATCGAGAACATTCCGCTCGATGATTTTATGGCTCGTCTTCGTGCGCCGCTCGAGCACGAGATTGCCGAGCGCGATCTGCTGCCCCACGGTCTCAAGGACGAGATGTTCGACTACTATCTTGCGTTTTTGCTGTCGGGTATTATCGGTATCTATCGCACATGGGCACTGTCTGACGGCTCGGTTCCTATCGAGCGTGTCTCGGAGGTTGCCAACGACCTGACTCTCAATGGCCTGTCGAGTCTGGAATCTCGCTTGGATTAGGTCTAGTTGGGCTCGTCGGCGTGGAAATTCCTGTTCACGAGGTTCTCCGGCGCCTTGGAGACCTCGCCGGCGTAGGAGCTATAGCCTGAGGATCCTTAAATGAAAGTCCAGTTTATCCTTCCCACTCCAATTGGGAATCCTCCGATGCGCCTTCGCACGCTCGCATGACCTCGATACCATGCGAGCGTGCGAACTCGACGAGCTCTGCGTTGCGGGCGTTTATGGTGCCGAAGGCGGCGGGGCACACGATAAGGCGCGCGCAGTGGACGAGGAACTCTTTGGCGCGGGCTATGGTTTTATCCCCGATCGGCTCGAAGGCGCGCTCGGCCACGCATTCCGCCGCCAGGTCGCGCGCGAGCTCGCAGTCGATGTCCCCTTCGTGCAGAACGCCCGCGTAGAACGCCTTGCCCTGCCGAATGAGCCGGCGAAACACAGCCGACCCCGTACCTGCGCCGGCGATGACGAACGTGTGCGCATCGCCGTGTGGGCGCCCAATTTCCACGCTGCCGAAGCGCTCGTTGAAGGTGCCATGTTGAAGGCCGTAGAGCTCGCCAATTGTCTCGCGCGTGAATATGTCCTCGGGTGCGCCAGCGCGGAAGACCCGGCCGTCCTTCACGCAAATCACCTTGTCGGCGCTTTTCTGCGCGAGCTCGAGTTCGTGGATGGACATGATGACAGCCACATTCCGCGATTTCGCAAGGTGGCGAAGTATTCGCAGCAGGTCGATCTGGTAGCGGATATCGAGATACGACGTGGGCTCGTCGAGCACGAGCACACGCGGATCCTGCGCGATGGCGCGTGCGAGCATGACGCGCTGGCGTTGCCCGTCGCTTATCTGCATGAAGTCGCACTCGGCGAGCTCTTCCACATGTGCGGTTTTCATGGCCTCGTCGACCCGACTATGGTCGTTAGGCGAGAGTGTGCCCATTCGCCCGGTGTAGGGATGTCTTCCCGCCTCTACGATATCGCGGCAGGTGAGGAGCTCGGTCCGGGGGCGATCTGTCAGCATAACGGCAAGGTCCCTTGCGAACTCCGCCGTCTTCCATCGGGAAATCTCCCGCCCGTCGAGCTCGACCGCGCCGGCAAGCGGTGCCAGATGGCGTGTGATGGTTTTCAAGATGGTCGACTTGCCCGAGCCGTTCGGCCCGATGAGCGCCACGACATCGCCCGCGCGAACCTCCAGATCGACGCCTTCGACTACGACCTTCTTGTCGTAGCCCGCCGACAGGTCGCTTATGCGGAAAAGCGGCGCTCCGTCAGCCTGCGTTTCGACCGGAGTTTCGAGGTTCGGCTCCGCTCGGAGGAGGCGTTCCTCGCGCAGTTCCGCACGAGCCGAAAGTGCCTTCTGGCGCTTTCGTGCGAGCTCAGGACTGTCTAAGCATGGAATGTCCCCTCCGAGCGTTTTGGGCCGCGGCGCGAATTCTCCCATCTACCTCACCCGCTTCTTCAACATGAGCGCGATAACCACCGGCGCGCCGAAGATGGCGGTGACAGCGCTGATGGAAAGTTCGACGGGAGAGAACAGCGTGCGCGCGATCAAATCGCAGCCCGCGCAGAAGATGGCGCCTCCCAAGAAGCACGCAGGAATCACGCGGATGGGCTTCGACGACTTTAGCGCCGACTTCACGAGATGCGGAACCGCAATGCCTACGAACGACACCGGACCAGCGAACGCGGTCACGCAGGCGGAGAGCATGCTCGCTAGAAGGACGAGCGCCACGCGGAAGCGTGCGACGTTCACGCCGACGCTTTTCGCGTAGGCTTCTCCCAGCTGGAAGGCGGAAAGGGGCTTCGATATCGCGAATACGCATGCGCTTACGGTGATCACCACGACCGTGATGACCGCGACGTCGTCCCAGCTCGAACCCGAGAAGCTACCCAAAGACCAGTTGTGCAGGTTCACGATGGACTGGTCGTCGGCGAAGGCGATGAGGAAGTTCGTCGCCGCCGAGCAGATGTATCCCACCATGACGCCCGCCACGATGAGCATGGCCATGGAACTTATGCGCCGTGCAATGAGGAGCACGAAACCGATGGTGATAAGCGAGCCCAGAAACGCTGCGGCCACCATGGCCGGCGAGGACATGGCCTGGTTTGCGCCCAGAAGTACGATCATCGTAAGCGCGACGACGAACTTTGCGCCCGAGGAGACGCCCAAGATGAACGGGTCGGCGATGGGGTTGTTGAAAAACGTCTGCAGCAGGAACCCGGAGAGCGAAAGTGCCCCGCCGAGAAGCACGGCTGAAAGTACGCGCGGCAGTCGAATCTCCCAGATGACCTGGCTTTCCATGGAATTGGCCGCGCCGCCCGAAAGGATGCCGGGGATGTGGTCTGCGGGCACGAGCACGCTCCCGATGCACAGGTTGGTCCCGACGAGCACGATGAGGGCAACAGCGAGCAGCGCCGTCACGACGCGACACCGCGCGGCGCGCCCCGATTCGTCGTATGCCATGGAAAGTCGGCTTCTCATGGTGCTAGCCGAGCTTCTTCAGATAATGGAAGTCGCTCGTGTCATCGCCGGTGAACGCCCCGTGCAGCTCGTCGATAATGTCGGCGGTAGAAGTCATCTGCTGGTACATGTCGGCGCTTGTGACCCAGACGTTGCCGTTCTTCACGGCTTTGAACTGCGACAGTAGCGCGTTTTTGCCTACGAAGTCGTTCAAGGTGGCAACCGATTCGTCGATGGTGCCGTTGTAGACGATGATGTCGGCATCCTTCGCTGTCGCGTAGAAGCGCTCCATTTCGAGCGTTACTGACGAACCTGACGTCGACGCCGTCTGCGCGTCATCGAGCGCGTAGCTGCCGCCTGCAAGCTCGATCATCTGCGCCACGTAGTCGCCCGCCCGCCGCGTGACGGCGGCCCCGTTCGAGTTAATGTAGAAATACGCCACGGTTTTACCTGACGACGCGAGCCCCGACGTTTGCTCGACGCGGGCCTTCTGCTCGTTGAACAGGTGCGTGGCCTCGTCTTCCTTGTCGAACAGGACGCCGAAAAGCTTAATCCACTCGACGCGCCCGAGTGCTTTGGGCTCGCTCGACGACTGTTCGGTGAGCACGACGAGCCCGAGCTTCTGCAGCTTTTCCTTCACATCGGGCGTGTGGTTGATCATGGTGTTCTCGATGGCGAGCGTGCAGCCCGAGGCCGATATTCGCTCGTAGTCGGGCGCGCTGTACTTGCCGCCGTAGGCGATCGCCCCACTTCCGAGCGCGCTTTTGAAGCCCGCGACCGAGCAATCGTCGGCTTTCGTGCCCGACATTAAGATATTGTCGTTCGCATCGAGCGCGTCGACCAGGCACATCGTCGCCGACGACACGAGGTACACCTTGTCGGCGGGGCGCCTTATGACCGCGATGTCGGAGCTTAACCCATCAGGTACCTTCGCATCTTGCGGCACCACGAGGAAGCGCTCCCCGTTCGAAACGCAGATAAGCCGCAGGCCGCCTTCGAACTCGTCGACAGTGAAGTGCTCGGCGTATTCAAGCTGAAGCGCTCCCGTCGGCTCCCAGCCGCAGCCCAAATCGGCGTTGTGGAAGTCGGCCGCGGCGCTTGAAGCCGTTCCCGCAGGGGAGCCGCCGCTTGCTTCTTCGCCCGATTTCTCCTTCATGGTGGATGAGTCGAAGTGGATCGTGTAGTCGATGGTGTGCGGCGTCGACATGGCGACGGTCTCGGCCGACACGGCGATGTCCTCGTCGAGCGTGACGGGTATCTCGAACGTGGAGTTGCCGCCGTCGTTTACGGGCGCGTAGTCCACGCCGTCGACGGTCATCTTGTCGTAGTTCGAACTCGACCAGGTGATGGTCGCGGTGTAGGTGTCGCCATCCTTCACAATTGTGGTGGGTGAGGCGATGCTTGCGCGCCCTGACCCGCCGGAAAGCGAGACGCTCACCGTGTATTCCTGAGAGCCCGCCGTGCCACCGGTCGCGTTCGGGCTCGCACTGCACCCCGCGAAGGGAAGCGCGAGCAGGGCGACGAGAACGCAGGCGATCGCGCGCGCCGCGATGCTGTGGAGCTTCCTGTTTTCCCCCTTGGGAAGAATCGACCGCATGGCGTTACTTCAGTGCGTCGGCGCGCAGATCGACGCCGGCGGATTCGAACACAAGTGTGCGGTCGTACCACTGCTCTTTTCTAATACTCCACGCGGCACAGGCGGTGTCCTCGTCGAGCGCATCAACGGGCACGTCGTAGGTGTACTTGCCTTCCGCGTTTTCCACATAGGGGATGAAGTCGGCCTCGCTCGCGGCGGCAGCCTCGTCGCCCGTGCCCATGAAGAGCTTGCCGTAGCCCGTGCCGGAAAGCGTCATCACGCAGCGCATGGAGCCGTTTTCCACGATGAGCTGGGCGTCCACGATCCTGAACATGTTCGAGCTGGAATCTACGGTGATTGGATAGGTGCCGTCGGCCACCTTGTCGGCGGTGATGGGGGCAGCGCTTGCGCCCGCGGGCGCATCGGCCGCCTGTTCGGTCTTTTCCTGGGAATCGGCATCGCTTGCCTTTGCGCTGTCGATTGAATTTCCGGCGCAGCCGGCGAGCGAGAACGCGCAAAGCGCCGCCGTCAGGGCGAAGACGAGGGTTTTCTTCAACATGGAGGGGGTTCCTTTCAATCGCTTCGACCGCCCGTGCCGTGCGGTGGGCGGTCGGGATGCGAATGCAACGGGCATGCGTCGTCAGTCGGGGAAAGGCGCATGCCCGTTGCACGGGGACGCGACCGGCGCCCCCGTGCGCGGCGAGTTTACAGCTTGGCGATGGCGTCGTCCACGTGCGAGACGTAGATGTCGTCGACCGCGACGTTCTGTCCCAGACCCTGGAGCAGGCACGTCACTTCGAAGCCGGCGGCCACGAACTTCGCAGCCCAGCTGTCGGGGTCGGTCTCGTCTGCCATGTCGTTGTTCGCGTGGTCGCCCGCGACCACCATGAACGGCGCGAGCACGGCCTTCTTGTAGCCTGCGGCGCTCGCGGCGGCGATAACATCCTCGCAGGTCGGTTCAGCCTCGACGGTGCCGACGAAGAACTGCGTCAAACCCTCGTTCTTGAACACTTCCTGCATCTTGGCATAGTCGGCGTTGGAATCGGCTTCGGTGCCGTGGCCCATGAGGCACAGCGCCGTCTCGCCGTCGTCGAAGGACGCCATGTTCTCCTTAATGGCTGCGGCCACCTTTTTGTAGTCGTCGTCGGAGGTGAGCAGCGGGTCGCCGAGCGAGATCTTGTCGAACTTGTCGGCGTACTTGTCGAGCTCGTCTTTCACGTCGGCGTATTCCAGGCCAGCCATGAGATGCGTCGGCTGCACGACGATTTCCTTCACGCCGTCTTCCACGCAGCGGTCAAGCGCCTCGGTCATGTTGTCGATCGTGATGCCGTCGCGCTTCTTCAGCTTGTCGATGATGATCTGCGCGGTGAAGGCGCGGCGGATGTCGTAGTCCTGCCAGTACTTCTCGCGGATAGCGTCTTCGATGGCGCCGATGGTGATGTGGCGCGAGTCGTTGTAGCTCGTGCCGAAGCTCGTGACGAGGATGACCGGCTTCGCGGCCTTCTCCTTTTCACTAGATTTCTCGGAACTCGCGGAGGTGTTGGAGCAGCCCGCGAGCGCGACTCCGGCGAGCGCGACGGCTCCGGTTGCTGCGGCGCCCATGAAGCCGCGGCGTGACATCTGGTCGGACATGGTTTTTCCTTTCCTCGGTTTGCCGGTCCCCCGGCGACAGTTGCTTGTCGGCACAAGCGAAAGAAAAGCGCACCCCTCGGGGTTCACAAGGAGCTAACGCCACGGCGATGCCGTGAGGAAAAGGCGAAGCAGTCAGGCTTGGGGCGCGAGGCGGTTCGCCCGCGCGTCCTATACAGTAATGTCCCTTGCCCAGGATTCCCACCTGGTTCCCTCCGCAAGCCAGCGCGGGCTGTGCAGGCGCCGCGCCGGTCATTTCCTTTTATCCGATTGTCATATGCTCGTTGCCGAAACTTTTACTATGATAGTGGGCACTTGTGAACGTGTCAAAGCCAGCGCGGGCGGCATTGCGCCTCCTGCCTGCGTATTTGCGCCGATTGCTGCCGCAGGCGCCGTGTTTTGCCCGCTGCGCGAATGGCGGCGTAAACGGTTGCGATGAGAAACGGGAAGGGAAGGCTCGGATGATTCATATCGTTGGCGCAGGTTCGGGCGCCGCCGACCTTATCACGCTGCGCGGGGCGCGTCTTCTACGCGCGGCCGACGTGGTCGTTTGGGCGGGGAGCCTTGTGAACCCCGAGCTGCTCGCCGAGTGCAAGGAATCCTGCGTCGTCTACGACAGCGCGCACATGACCTTGGAGGAAGTGCTCGACGTGATGTGCGCGGCGGATGCGCGGGGCGAGGAAGTGGTGCGCCTGCACACGGGCGACCCGTGCCTGTACGGCGCCATCCAGGAGCAGATGGACGCGCTCGACGCGCGCGGCGTGGTCTACGAGGTGGTGCCCGGCGTGTCGAGCTTTTGCGGTGCCGCGGCGGCGCTTCGCCAGGAATACACGCTGCCGGGAATCAGCCAGTCGGTCGTGATCACGCGGCTTTCCGGGCGCACCCCCATGCCCGCGGGCGAGGGCATGCGCACCATGGCGGAAAGCGGCTCGACTATGGTCATCTTCCTGAGCTCGGGTATGCTCGCCGAGCTTTCCGCCGAGCTTTTGGCCGCGGGCCGCAGCTCCGACGAGCCGGCGGCGCTCGTGTACAAGGCGACCTGGCCTGAGGAGCGCGTGGTGCGATGCACAGTGGGCACGCTCGCTGATGCGGGCGCGCGAGAGGGCATCGACCGCACGGCGCTCGTGGTGGTGGGCCGCGTGCTCGGAGTTCGCGGTGGGCTTGCGCACAACGGCGCGCAAGCGGAGTCGTACGAGCGCAGCAAGCTTTACGACCCTTCGTTTGCCACGGGGTATCGGAAGGCGAGCAGCTAGCGTGGCCTTCGAGCACTACATATATACCGGGACGACCCGCCTGCGCTGCGGCTACACCACGGGGAGTTGCGCCGCGCTTGCGGCGAAGGCGGCCTGCGAGATGCTTTTGTCACGAAAGCCCGTCGGCCGCGTGTCGATCGTCACCCCCGGCGGGCTGCCCGTCGAGGCGAACGTGGTCGACGCATGTATCGGCGAGGGGTGCGCCCAGTGCGCCGTGCGAAAGGACGCAGGCGACGATGCAGATGTGACCGACGGCGTGCTCGTGTACGCGCGCGTGGAACATGCGGGGTCGGGCACGGGCGCTGCGGGCAGCAAGGGCGTGCCCGCGCGCGAATCGGAAGTTTCCGTCGATGGCGGCGTGGGCGTGGGGCGCGTGACGTTGCCCGGGCTCGAGCAGCCGGTGGGGGCGGCCGCCATCAACGCGACGCCGCGCGCGATGATCACTTCGGCGGTGCGCGAGGTGTGTGCCGCGCACGGCTTTTCTGGAAATATTGCTGTGACGATTTCGGTACCCGAGGGTGTTGCCCTTGCCGAAAAGACCTTCAACCCGCACCTGGGGATAGAGGACGGCATTTCCATCCTGGGCACGACGGGCATCGTCGAGCCGCGCAGCCTTGCTGCCTTGCGCGACAGCATCGAGCTCGAGATCCGGCAGCATGCGGCTATGGGGCGGCGCGGAGTCGTGCTCACGCCCGGCAACTACGGCGGGCAGTTCATCTCGGGGCATTTCCACCTAAACGGTGCGCCGGTGGTCTTCATCTCCAACTTCGTGGGCGATGCGATTGATTGCTGCGTTCGCGAGGGATTTACCAATGTCCTTCTTGTGGGACACATCGGCAAGCTGGTGAAGGTTGCGGGCGGCATCATGGACACCCATTCGTGTACCGCCGACTGCCGCGCGGAGATTCTGGCCGCCCACGCGGCCTTGGCCGGCGCTGGCGCGAAGACCGTGCGCGATATCATGTCGTCGGTCACGACCACGGCGGCGCTTGAGGTAATCGAGGCCGCCGGCGTGGGGGACGCTGCGCGCGCCTCGCTCGCTGTGGCAATCGAGGACAGGTTGCGCCGCCGCGCGGCGGGCGGATGCGACATCGCCGCGGTCGTGTTCGACGCCGAGCGCCGCGAGCTTTTCCGCACGTCGGGCGCCGATGCAGTTATCGGGGAATTGGGGGCGACGTATGAGTAAAGGCGTGCTGTACGGGGTGGGCACGGGGCCTGGCGACCCCGAGCTGCTCACGATCAAGGCCGTCCGCACAATCGAATCGTGTCCGGTCATCGCCGCACCGCAGACGGCGGACGGGGCCATGGTCGCGCTCGACATCGTACGCGGTGCCGTCGACCTTACAGGCAAGACGGTGATCCCCGTGCGATTCTCGATGACGCGCGACGTCGAGCGCCGCGCGGCCGAGCATGCCTCGCTTGTTCGCGAGCTTGTCGCGCACCTGGATGCTGTCCGCGACGTCGCGCTGCTGAACCTGGGGGACCCGAGCATCTACGCCACATTCCAGCGCATAGCGCCCGACGTGCGCGCCCGCGGGTTCGAGGCGCGCGCTATTCCCGGCGTGCCGAGCTTCTGCGCGGTCGCCGCGGCGCTCGAGCGCGACCTCACGCCCGAGATGTCGTCGCCTCTGCACATCGTGCCCGGCGGCTACGACGACGTGCGCCGCGCAATCGGCTGGCCGGGGGCGAAGGTGGTCATGAAGGCGCGCCGCTCGCTTGCGGACACGAAGCGCATCCTTCGCGAGGAGGGCGCCTTCGACGGTGCCGAGCTCGTAGAGGACTGTGGGCTTCCGGGCGAGCGCGTGTACTGCTCGCTCGACGATGTGCCCGATCGGGGCAGCTACTTCTCGACGATGGTGGTGCGCTAGATGAGGGTTTCCTGCATAGCGTTCACTGAGAGGGGGTATGCGTTGGCGGAGCGCACCGCACGCGCGCTTTCCGATTGCGCGCAGACAGGTGAAGATGACCCTGGCTGGGACGTTTCCGTTTCGCGCGGGTTCGGCGAGGGGAAGGCCGACCTGCGCGCATGGACGGCGCTCGCGTGGGAAGCGTCGGACGCGCTTCTGTTCGTGGGCGCGGCGGGCATCGCCGTGCGGGCGATCGCGCCGCATGTCGCCTCGAAGGCAAGCGATTCCGCGGTTGTGGCGATCGACGAGGCGGGGCGCTTTGCCGTCCCGCTTTTGTCGGGGCATTTGGGCGGTGCGAACGAGCTTGCGCAAACTGTGGCACGCGCGGCAGGGGCCATCCCCGTCATCACCACGGCGACCGACGTCCGCGGCGTGTGGGCGGTGGATACGTGGGCTCGCTGTGCGGGGCTCGCCGTTTCGAATCCCGAGGCCATCAAGCGAGTGTCGGCGCGGCTGCTTTCGGGCGGGCGCGTGGCGCTCTATTCCGACATGCCGATTTCGGGACAGCTGCCTGAGGGGGTTGACATTGCGTCCGACCGCGCTCGGGCCGATATTGTCGTGTCGCCGTTCGCTGGCGCGAATGCAGGTGCGTCCGTTCGCGCGGCGGAGACAACGGGCGAGGTCGTGCCCGCCGGTGAGACGGGGAAGCCGGCGGGCGTGCGGGCGCAGACGTCTGCGCCCGACCCGCTTCGCCTTGTCGTGCCCTGCATCGTTGCGGGCATAGGGTGCCGTCGCGGTGCGTGCGCCGAAGCGATCGGGGAGACGTTTCTTCTCGCGTGCGGGCAGGCGGGTATCTCGCCTTCGGCCGTGCGCGAGGCGGCGACGATCGACGTGAAGGCGCACGAGGAGGGTCTGCTCGCCTTCTGTCGCGCGCGCAATATCCCGCTTGTGACGTATTCCGTAGAGGAGTTGTCGCAGGTCGAAGGCAGCGTTTCACCATCTGATTTCGTGCGCGCGACGGTGGGGGTCGACAACGTGTGCGAGCGCGCGGCGCTCGCGGACGGGGGCAAACTTATCTTCCCGAAGCTCGCTCACGGCGGCGTGACCGTCGCGTTTTCCAAGGTAACTATCGAACTTTCGTTTAAGGAGCTGTGATGGGAAAGCTCTTCGTGGTGGGGATCGGCCCGGGCGGCCCCGACGGCATGACGATTGCGGCTCGGCGCGCGCTCGAGGCGGCCGACATCGTTGTGGGGTACACGAAATACGTGGAGCTCGCGCTCGCCGCCGTGCCCGACGCGGCGCATCTCGCGACGCCGATGATGCACGAGGTCGAACGGTGCCGCCTGGCGCTTTCGCGCGCGCAGAGCGGAGAAGCCGTGGCGCTTGTGTGCAGCGGTGACGCGGGCGTGTACGGCATGGCGAGCCCCGTGCTGGAGCTTGCTGAGGACTACCCCGATGTAGACGTGGAAGTTATCGCCGGGGCCACCGCGGCTCAGAGCGGGTCGGCGGTGCTCGGCGCCCCGCTTGCCCACGACTTCGCGGTCGTGTCGCTCTCCGACCTGCTCACGCCGTGGGAGGTCATCGAGCGCAGGCTCGCCGCCGTGGCGAGCGCCGACTTCTGCATCTGTTTGTACAACCCGCGCAGCAGAAAGCGCGCCGACAGGCTCTCGCGCGCGGCGAAGATTATGCTCGAATGGAAGGCCCCCGACACGCTCTGCGGCTGGGTACGCAACATCGGGCGCGAGGGGCAGCAGTCGGGCATGTGCAGGCTCTCCGAGCTGGGGGAGTTCGACGCCGACATGTTCACCACCGTGTTCGTCGGCAACGCGGACACGAAGCGCGTAGGCGGCCGTATGGTCACGCCGCGCGGGTATCGGGAGATTCCATGCGAAAGGTAACGATCATCGGGGCGGGGCCCGGAAACCCCGACTTGCTCTCGCGCGCGGCGCTCGACGTGATCGACATCGCCGACGTGGTCATCGGCGCTCATCGCGCGCTTGTCGGCATCGACGTGCCGCCCGACGTGGTGAGATGCGAGCTCGTGAAGACGGCGGACATCGTCGCCGCTCTCACCGATGCGGCGTCGTGGCAGCGCGCCGTGGTCGTGATGACGGGTGATGTGGGGCTGTTCAGCGGCGCGCGCCGCCTGGTGGAGGCGCTCTCCGGCGACGCGCAGGTGGACGTGCGCGTCATTCCCGGCATAAGCTCAGCGTCGTATCTCGCCGCGCGCCTCGCGCGTCCATGGCAGGATTGGCGCTTCGCGAGCGCTCACGGCGTGGCGTGCGACATCGTGGCCGAGGCCGAGCGCGCAGGTGAGCTCTTCCTCGCCACGTCGGGCGGGGAAGACCCCTCGCGGCTTTCGGGCGAGCTTGTGCAGGCGGGCTTCGGGGACGCGCGCGTGACGGTGGCCGAGCGCCTGTCGTACCCCGACGAGCGCATCACCTGCGCGACCGCAAGTGAAATCGCAGGTCAGACGTTCGACGACTTGAACGTGATGCTTATCGAGTTCGCAGGCTGCGCCGGGTCGCCTGCGGGCTCTAGCGCAGCCTCCGAGGCGCCGGCCGGCGCGTCTGCGCCCGCGGCGGCTTCTTTCGCGGCGGACTCTGCGGGCGCATTCCGCGCCGCGAGCTCCCGCTGGCCGTACGCTTCCTCGGGCATTCCCGACGAGCTCTTCATCCGCGGTGACGTTCCCATGACCAAGCAGGAGGTGCGCGCCGTCGCGCTCGCGAAGCTGCGCCTTACCGCGACCGACACCGTGTGGGATGTCGGCGCCGGTACGGGGAGCGTTTCGATCGAGGCGGCGCTCGTCGCGCGAGCGGGGTCGGTATGGGCGGTCGAGCGCAACGCGGCCGGCGTGCGGCTCATCCGAGAGAACGCGGATGCATTCGGGTGCGGCAACGTGCATGCGGTCCCCGGTGTCGCCCCCGAAGCGCTCGCGAAACTGCCCGTCCCCGACGCCGTGTTCGTCGGCGGGAGCGCGGGCGAGCTTCCCTCCATCGTGGAGGCGGCGCTCGAGAAGAACTCGCAGGTTCGCCTGTGCGTGCCATGCGTCACCGTTGAGACGCTCACCGAGGCGTGCGCGCTTCTCTCGGGTTCGCGCTTTAAGGGGTTCGAGGCGTGCCAGGTGTCGGTCGCCCGTGCCGAGGCTGTAGGCTCGCACCATCTTATGAAGGCGCAAAACCCCGTGTTCCTCGTCAGCGCGCGTGGTGCGGGCGCGGATGCCGAGGAGCTTGCCGAAGTCGGCGCGCTTGCTGAGTCGCCTGTCGGGGAGGACCTCTCTGTCGAGGGGAACCCATCCGTTGAGGTGGTCTCGCTTGCTAACTGCAGCGCCGCAGGTGGGGAAGGCGGCGCCCGGTGAGCACGTCCATCCCGCGCTTCATGGTCGCTGCGCCCTCGAGCGGGAGCGGCAAGACGGTCGTAACGTGCGCGCTCCTGCGCGCGCTCGCGCGCCGCGGCATTGCATGCGCGGCCTTCAAATGCGGCCCCGACTACATTGACCCGCTCTTTCATCGCCGCGTCGTGGGTGCGCGCTCGGGCAATTTAGACGGCTTCTTCACCGACGCCCCGACGCTGCGCGCCCTGCTCGCACGCGGCGCCGCGGGCGCGGATGTCGCGGTGCTCGAGGGGGTTATGGGCTTCTACGACGGCATGGCGCCCGGCGTGGCCGACGCGAGCAGCTACCAGGTTGCGCGCGACACGGAAACGCCGGTCGTTTTAGTGGTGAACGGGCGCGGGGCGTCTTTATCGCTCGCCGCTGTAATCCGCGGCATCGCCGAGTTCCTGCCTTGTGCGAACGTGCGCGGCGTCGTGCTGAACAAGATGAGCGCCGCTGCCTGCGCCTACGCGGCGCCTGCGATCGAGAAGCACACGGGCGTCGCGGTTTTGGGGAATATCCCCGCCGACGAGGCGTTCTCGCTCGAAAGCCGGCATCTGGGGCTTGTGACCGCCGACGAGGTCGAGCAGCTCTCCGCGCGCATCGACAAGATGGCCGAGCTGGTGGAAAAGAGCATCGACGTCGACCGCTTGCTCGAAATAGCGGCGACGGCACCCGATATCCGCGAGGAACCTTACCGGTTGGAGCCGATCGCGGGAGCGCGGCCCATCGTCGCCGTCGCGCGTGACGAGGCGTTCTCGTTCTATTACGAGGAGAATCTGCGCGCGCTCGAGGACCTGGGTTGCGAGCTGGCCTTTTTCAGCCCCCTGTGTGATAGCGAGTTGCCCCGGGGGACAAGCGCCCTCTATCTGGGGGGCGGCTACCCGGAACTCCATGCGCGGCAGCTCTCCGAGAACGTGTCGATGCGCGAGGCGGTGCGGCGCGCGGTGGAATCCGGCATGCCGACGGTCGCCGAATGCGGTGGGTTTCTGTACCTGCAGCGCGAAATCGCCGATAGCGAGGGGTGGCGCTGGCCTGTTGCGGGCGCCCTTGAGGGCGCAAGCGAGAACGGGGGAAGGCTGTCCCATTTCGGGTACGTGGAGCTCACTTCCCAACGCGACGGGCTCTACGGGCCGCGCGGCACACGCATCCGCGCGCACGAGTTCCACTACTGGCAGTCCACCTGCCCGGGCGGCGACTTTTGGGCGCAGAAGCCCCGGCGCGACAAGGGCTGGCCGTGCATGACGACCACCCCGTCCCTGGCGGCTGGCTTCCCGCATGTGTACTATCCTGCTAACCCCGACGTTGCGCGCGCGTTCGCGTCTGCCGCAGCGTCGTTCGCAGAGAGGAGACGGCATGGCTGAAGCAACCGAAACCGCGCTTGCCTGCATCCGCGAGGAAGTCGAGCGCGCGTTCTCGTCGGCGCCGGGCGCCGTGCTCGAAGCCGCGCTTTCCCGGATCGCGCCCGCAGACGAGTGCGCCCGCGCCGCCGCGTACGCCGCGTGGGATTCCATTGCGCACCCCTTGGGGGGATTGGGCGACTTTGAAGACGCCGTCGCGTGTATCGCCGCAGCTCAGGGGAGCGCCGAGGTGGCCGAGTTTCCTCGTGCGCTCGCGGTATTCTTCTCCGACAACGGGGTCGTTGCCGAAGGCGTGTCGCAAAGCGGACAAGACGTGACGCGAGCCGTCGCGCGTAACATGTGCGAGGGGGCCGCGAGCGCCTGCCGCATGGCGGCGTTCGCGGGTGCCGAGGTCGTGCCCGTCGACGTGGGTATGGCCCGGGGCATAGAAGACGCGCGCATGGTGCGCGCGAACGTGCGGCGGGGGAGCGGCAACATCGCTCACGGCTCCGCTATGTCTCGCGATGGGGCCGTGCGCGCGATCGAGGTCGGAATCGCCGTCGCGTGCGGGCTTGTCCGCGCCGGCGTGCGCCTTCTCGCCGCGGGCGAGATGGGCATCGGCAACACGACCACCTCGGCGGCGGTGGCCGCAGTGCTCATCCGGGCGGACGTGCGGAGCCTCGTCGGGCGCGGCGCGGGGCTCTCGGACGCCTCGCTCGCGCGCAAGCGCGACGTGGTCGAGCGCGCTATCGACGCGAACTCGCCCGATCCCGCCGACCCGATCGACGTGCTCTCGAAGGTGGGCGGCTTCGACATCGCGGCGATGTGCGGCTTCTACCTGGGGGCCGCGGCCTCGAAGGCGCCGGCGCTCCTCGATGGGGTTATATCCTGCACGGCGGCCCTGTGCGCGGTGCGCCTGTGCCCCAACGCCTTGGGCTACCTCGTGGGCACCCACGCATCAAGCGAACCCGCAAGCCACGAGCTCCTTCGCGAGCTCGGCATAAAGGCGCCCCTCGACGCAGGCATGCACTTGGGCGAGGGCGCGGGCGCCATGGCGTATCTGCCCCTTCTGGATTCGGCGCTGCGCGTGTACCGGGATGGGAAGACGTTCACGGCGACTGGCATGGCTGCTTACGAGCATTTCGAGGCCGGGAAATGACGGTGACGCTCGTCATCGGCGCCGCCGCGAGCGGCAAGAGCGCCTACGCCGAGTCCCTGTGCCTCGGGCACGACGGCCCCGGCGTGTACCTCGCAACGATGGAGCCCTTCGGGGAAGATGGCGCCCGCCGTATCGCGCGCCATCGGGCGCTGCGCGAGGGCAAGGGGTTTTCTACCCTCGAGTGCACGCGTGACGTGGGCGCCGCAGTGCCCGGGCTTCCGCGCGGCTGCACGCTTCTTTTGGAGGACGTGGGCAACCTGGTTGCGAACGAGCTCTTCGCGGAAGGCGGCTTGTCCCCGCGTGACCCTGACGCTGTGGCGCGCGAGGTGCTCGGAGGCATTGAACGGCTCGCTCAGGCCGCTGCGTATACGGTGGTGGTCACCGTCGACGTGTTCGCCGATGGGATGCGCTACGATGAAGGGACCGAGGCATGGAGGCGCGCGCTCGCGCGCGTGAACGCGGGTGTGGCGGCGCTGGCCGACCGCGCAGTCGAAGTGGTATGCGGGATTCCCGTGTGGATGAAAGGCGAAGGACCTACAAGGTGAAGATAGTAGAGGCAATCGGCGCGGCGTTCGGAACGTTCTCGCGTATCCCCGTTCCGAAATCGGCCTGGACCGATTTCGGGTCAACCCATGCGCTTGCCGCGTTTCCCCTGGTGGGCCTTGCGGAAGGCTTCCTCATGACGGCGTGGGGGTACGTGGCGAACCTGCTCGGCGTGCCCGCGACCATCGTCGCGGCCGTGCTCGTGGCGCTGCCTGTGGCGGTGACGGGAGGCATCCACCTAGACGGGCTCTGCGACACCTCCGATGCGCTTGCAAGTTGGGCCCCGCGCGAGCGAAAGCTCGAGATCATGCACGACCCGCGGGCGGGCGCCTTCGGGGTCATCGGTGTTGTTGTGTACCTTATTCTGCAGTTTTCCCTTTTCACCGCGCTGCCGCTTACGGCGGGGGCGTTCCTCGCACTTCTGTGCTCGCTCGTGTTCTCCCGCTCGCTTTCGGGGCTCGCCGTTGAATGCTGGTCTGCCGCGCGGGCGGACGGCATGGCCGCGGGGCTCTCGCCTGCGAAGAAGCGCGCGGCGATCGTTGTGCCGCTTTGCGCTTTCACTGCGGCTTCGGCTGCAGGGATGGTCGCGTGCGCTCAGGCCGTCGGCGCCCTTATGGCGGTGGCGGGGCTTTTGGCGCTCGCGTGGTACCGCCATGTTGCTCTGTCCCGCTTCGGCGGAGTGACGGGGGATTTGGCCGGATGGTTTCTGCAATGGGCCGAGCTCGCGATGCTTGCCATGCTGGTGGCGGGGGGCATGCTCCTATGATGCTCGTGGTAGGTGGCGCGCATTCGGGGAAGAGGACCTTCGTGCGCGAAAAGCTCGGGTTCGCGGCGGACGATTTCGTCGACGCGGCGCAGTTTGCGGAGGGCGGCGTGCCCGCGGCTTTTGCCGGCCGTGTCGCTTACCGTGCTGAGGAACTCGTACGCGCGCTCGACGCTGACCGGGCGCTCGAGCGGCTGATCGGCTTAGACGCAGTGATTCTGCCCTTGGTCGGCTCGGGGGTCGTCCCCATGAGTGCGGAAGACGCCCAATGGCGCGAGCGCGCGGGGCGCCTGGGATGCGCGCTCGCTGCGCGCGCCGACGTCGTCGTGCGCATGACGTGCGGGATTCCCCAGGTCATCAAAGGAAACCTTGCCGATGCACCTCGAGGGACGCAGGGCGCGGGTGCGCCTTTGGAAGTCGTCTTCGTGCGCCATGGTGCCACGGCGGGCACGGAAGACCATCGCTACAGCGGGGCGGGCACCGACGAGCCCCTGTCGAGTGCGGGCGAGCGCGCTTTGCGCGACCTCGCGTGCGATCGTGACGTGTTCCGTGTTATCACGAGCGGCATGGCCCGCACCGACCAGACGGCGCGCATCCTCTTCCCGAACGCGGAGCTTATGGCGTGCCCCGGTCTGCGCGAGATGGATTTCGGCGACTTCGAGGGGCGAAGCGCCGCCGAGCTTAAAGAGGATGCGCGCTATCGCGCCTGGGTAGACTCCTGGTGCGAGACGCGCTGCCCGCATGGCGAGGGCAAGAGCGATTTCACCCGCCGCGTCATCGCGGCGTTTCGGGAGGCGTGCGAATCGGAGCGCGCCCAGGGGAGTGGGCGCGCCGTCTTCGTCGTTCACGCGGGTACCGTGAAAGCGCTGCTCTCCGAGCTAGCTGTCCCGAAAATGGGATACTTCGACGTGCATACCGAGCCGGGCGGCGCATGGGCCGCCACTTGGGATGGGCGCTGCCTTCGCGACGTTCGCCCCGCTTCGGGGGGCGATGCCCGGTGATGACGATTCTTGCCGTCGCCGCCGGGTTCGCGGCCGACCTTGCCTTCGGCGACCCGCGCTGGCTTCCCCATCCCGTCGTCGCCATGGGGCGCGCGATCACGTGGGCCGAAGGCCGCCTGCGGGGCGCATTCCCGCAAACGTCCGCGGGCACGCGCGCCGCAGGGCTTGTGCTTGCCGTGGCGCTTCCGCTTGCGTGTGGGCTTTTGACCTGGGGAATCCTGCATCTTTGCGGCATGGTTCACTCCGGCTTGCGCTTCGTGGCCGAGGCATGGGCGAGCTATCAGATTCTCGCGGCATGCGAGCTGCGCCGCCAGAGCCTGGCCGTGGCCCGCGCGTTCTCGAAGGGCGGACTTGTCGAGGCGCGCGAAGCCGTCGGGCTCATCGTGGGACGCGACACGTCTGTTCTCGACGAGCAGGGCGTCGCGCGCGCCGCTGTGGAAACGGTGGCGGAGAACGCGAGCGACGGCGTCATCGCGCCGCTTTTCTACCTTATGATCGGGGGTGCGCCCTTGGGTATGGCGTACAAGGCGGTGAACACGCTCGACAGCATGGTGGGCTACAAAAACGAGCGCTACATCGACTTCGGCTGCGCCTCGGCGCGCCTCGACGATGCGGTGAACTGGATCCCCTCGCGCTTATCGGCCCTGATCATGATCGCCGTGTGCCCGATCGTCGGGCTCGACGCGCGCGGGGCGGCGCGCATCTGGAGCCGCGACAGGCGTCGCCATGCGAGCCCGAACGCGGCGCAGACCGAGTCAGCGTGCGCGGGCTCGCTCGGGCTGCGCCTGGCAGGACCTGCGGTGTATTTTGGCAAGCTCGTTGAGAAACCGACGATAGGCGACGCGTCCCGCGAAATCGAGTGGGGCGACATCGCCCGGGCGACAAGGCTCATGCTCGCCGCGTCCGTATGCGCTCTCGTCGTCTTCGGTGCCGCGCGTGCGGCGGTCGTGCTCTCCGTGGGGGCGATGGCATGAGGGAAGACCGCGTCGCGCCCCGGGCTGCCGGGGGAATCCTGCGCGCCCGTGCGCATGGGGGTAGCACGCAATCGCTCGGCATCGCTTGCGAAGGGGGCGCCTCCAACCTCATCGACTTCTCGGTGAACGTGAATCCGGCAGGCCCCTCGCCGCGCGCCCTCGCCGCAGCTTGCAAGGCGCTTTCTCGAATCGACGCCTACCCCGATAGGGAAAGCCTCGCCCTCGTTCGCGCCCTAGCGCGCGCCCAGGGCACTCCCGAAGATACTATCGTCTGCGGCGCGGGCGCGTCCGACATCATCTGGCGGCTCGCCGCGGCGGTGCGCCCGAAACGCATCGTCGTGTGCGCGCCGACGTTCTCTGAATATGCGGAGGCGGCATCGTACTACGGCGCATGCGTGCAGGAGTTCCCGCTCTCCGAAGCGGACGACTTCGACGTGCCCGCCTCCTTCGCCCGCGCGATCGAGGGGCCGGGAGACGTGGCGTACCTCTGCAATCCGAACAACCCGACGGGGCGCCTCGTCGACCCCAGCGTGATCGATGCCGCGGCTTGTCGCTGCGAGCAGGTGGGCGCGCTGCTCGTCGTGGACGAGTGCTTCCTCGGATTTGCGCCCGACGCCCGCGAAAGGAGCGTGGCCGCACGCGCCGCGTGTTCGCGCCATGTGGCCGTGCTCTCCGCGTTCACCAAGCTCTACGGAATGGCGGGGTTGCGGTTGGGATATCTGATCAGCGGAAACACCCAACTCATCGAGGGGATTCGCCGGGCGGGGCAGGCGTGGCCCGTCTCCTCGGTCGCCGAGGCCGCGGGCATCGCCGCCCTGGAAGACGTCGAATACGTCTCGCGCACGCGCGATGTATTGGCGGGCGAGCGAGCGTGGCTTTCCCGCGAGCTCTCCTCGCTCGGGCTTTCCGTCGTGCCGTCGGATGCGAACTTCCTTTTAGTCCGCACGCCGGCGAAAGACATCCCCGAGCGCCTGTATAAACAGGGGGTTTTGGTCCGCACGTGCGACTCGTTTTCGGTACTGTCCCGTTTCTGGTGCCGCGTCGCGGTGCGCACGCGCAAGGAGAACGCCCGGCTTGCGATGGCGTTCAGCCGCGCGCTTCGGGCGGAAGGCGCATCCGGCGAAGGCGAACCCGACGAACGGGGCGGCGCTTCTTGCAGCGGCGCTATGGCGGGCGCGGATGGCCGAGGCTCGGCGAAGGAGGTCGATACCCGTGGGTAGGGCGAAACCCATCATGATCCAGGGCACCATGTCGAACGCGGGGAAGAGCCTGCTCGCGGCGGGGCTGTGCCGCGTGCTTTCGCAGGACGGCCTGCGCGTGACTCCCTTCAAGAGCCAGAACATGGCACTCAACAGCGGCGTCACGGCCGACGGGCTCGAGATGGGGCGCGCCCAGATCATGCAGGCCGAGGCGTGCGGCATCGCGCCCGACGTGCGCATGAACCCCATCCTGCTCAAGCCCGAAAGCGGCCACCGTAGCCAGCTCATCGTGGCCGGCAAGGCGCAGGGAGCCTTCGCTGCGAGGGACTACTTCGCGCGAAAGAAGGCGCTCATGCCGCAGATTTTGGAGGCGTTCGATTCGCTCGCGGAGGATAACGACGTCATCGTCATCGAGGGCGCCGGCAGCCCCGCCGAAATCAACCTTGCCGAAAACGACATCGTCAACATGGGGCTCGCGCACGCCGTGTCCTCCCCCGTGCTGCTTGCGGGCGACATCGACCCGGGCGGGGTATTTGCCCAGCTCTACGGCACGGTCGCGCTCCTTGCGCCCGAGGACCGCGCGCTTTTGCGGGGGCTTGTGGTGAACAAGTTCCGCGGCGATGTGGAAATCCTGCGCCCGGGTTTGGTCCCGCTCGAGAAGATGTGCGGGGTTCCCGTCGTGGGGGTCGTGCCGTATCTTACGCTTGACCTGGACGACGAGGACTCGCTCGCGCCGCGCCTATCTGCCCGCGAGGCGCGCGGCGTCATCGACGTCGCCGTCGTGCGTCTTCCGCATCTGTCGAACTTCACCGACTTCGACCCGCTTTCGCGCGTGCCCGGCGTGGGCGTGCGCTACGTTTCCTCGACGAGCGATCTGGGCCGACCCGACCTGGTGGTGCTTCCCGGCTCGAAGACTACGCTCGACGACGCGCGCTGGCTTGCGGCTAGCGGCATCGGAGCCTGTGTACGCGCGCTTTCGGGCGCGGGCACGCCGGTGCTCGGCATATGCGGAGGCTACCAGCTTTTGGGAGACGAGCTTTCCGACCCGCACGGCAGGGAAGGCGCTGGCACCGCGCGCGGGCTCGGGCTCATCCCTGCAAGTACGGTGTTCAAGGAGGAAAAGCGCCTCGCCCAGTCGGAGCTGCGCATCACGGGCGCCCAAGGCGCGTTCTCGGTGTGGAACGGCATGACGGCGCGCGGGTACGAGATTCACGACGGCGAAACGACCGTCTCCTGCGCTCCTGCGGGCACGATTGGCGGCAAACCGGAAGGCGCGGCCTGCGGAAACGTGTTCGGAACCTATCTCCACGGCCTGTTCGACGAACCGGGGGTTGCGCTCGCCCTCGCGCGCTCGCTCGCGCGCATGCGCGGCCTGCCCGAGAGCGTCGTGGGTGCTGCGGGCGCGGCGTCCGCGGCCGATCACCGTGCGCGCGAGTTTGACCGCCTGGCCGACGTCGTGCGCGGGGCGCTCGACATGGAGTATGTCTACCGCATTATCGAGGAGGGCGTATGATCCACGTGTATCATGGCGACGGCAAAGGCAAGACCACGGCGGCGATGGGCCTCGCCCTTCGCATGCTCGCTGCAGGCCGCCGCGTCGTCGTCGTGCAGTTCCTGAAAGACGGCGAAAGCGGGGAGGTGCGCCTGCTCGCTGAGCATTTCGGCGTGCCCGTGTTCGCGGGGAAGGTGTCGGACAAGTTTACCTGGTCGATGACGTCGGTAGAACTTGCCGCGACGTGCGAGCTGCACGATGGGAACCTCGCTTCCGCGCTCGCCGAGCTCGAGGGCGCGCAGGAGGGGCTGCTCGTGCTCGACGAGGCGCTCGACGCGCTTTCGAAGGGGCTTGTCGACGAGGCGCTCGTGGACCGCGCACTCGATATGTCCGCGCTCGGCGTCGAAGTAGCGCTCACCGGGCGCGCGCCTTCCCGCAAGATCGTGGAGAAGGCCGATTACATAACCGAGATGCGGTGCGAGAAACACCCCTACGCTCAGGGGATATGTGCAAGAGAAGGAGTGGAGTACTAGATGGATTCCAAGGAGATGGCGCCTGGCGACATCGAGCGGCGCAGCTTCGAGATCATCACCGAAGAGCTCGGCGGCCGCACGTTCCCGCCGTTCGAAGAGCCCGTCGTGAAGCGCGTCATCCATACCACTGCCGACTTCTCGTACGCCGATTCCCTCGTGTTCACCCATGACGCCGTGCACTGTGCGCTCGACGCACTGCGCGCAGGGGCCACGGTGCTCACCGACACGAACATGGCGCTCGCAGGCATAAGCAAGCCCGCGCTCGCGAAGCTCGGCTGCAAGGCCGTGTGCTTCATGGCCGACCCTGATGTCGCCGCGGCTGCGCGCGCCGCGGGCACGACTCGCGCCGTTGCGAGCATGGACAAAGCTTGCGGCATCGAGGGTCCGCTCATCGTGGCCGTCGGCAACGCTCCCACAGCACTTCTGCGCCTCGCCGAGCTCATGGACGCGGGGAAGATCGCGCCCGCTCTCGTCGTTGGGGTGCCGGTCGGGTTTGTGAACGTGGTCGAGGCGAAAGAGGAGCTACTCGCGCGACGCGTGCCGGCCATCGTCGCGAGGGGTCGCAAGGGCGGCTCGACCGTGGCGGCTGCCATTCTGAACGCGCTGCTCTACCAGATCACGCGCCCAGGCGGCCCGAAGTGACGGCGCCCGCATCCGCGCCGGCGCTGCGCATCTTCGCCGGCACCACCGAGGGCCGCCTTCTGTGCGAATGGGCGGGCGGGGCGGGCATCCCCGCCCGTGCCTACGCGGCAACCGAGTACGGAGGCGAACTTTTGGGCGAGCTTCCGGGCATCGAGGTGCATGCGGGCAGGCTCGACGAGGCCGACATGGAGCGCGAGCTTTCCGGCGCGCGCATCGTCGTCGACGCCACGCACCCCTTCGCTACGCTCGCAAGCGGCAACATCCGGGCCGCTTCGCTCGCCGTGGGTGTACGATGCCTGCGCCTTGCGCGCCCGGTCGAGGCGCTGCCCAAAGGCGTCGTGTCGGTCGCGTCGATCGCCTGCGCGGCGCGCTTTCTCTCCGAGAACCCGGGTCGCGCGCTTCTCACGACGGGGAGCAAGGAGCTTGCTCCCTACACGAGCGTCGCCGATTTCGCGGAGCGCTTCTTCGTGCGTGTGCTCCCGCTGCCCGGTGCTATAACGAAGTGCATCGACGCGGGGTTTTCGCCGTCGCACGTCATCGGCATGCAGGGGCCCTTCACCCGCGAGCTCAACGAGGCGATGCTTCGGCAGGTGGGCGCCCAGTGGCTTGTGACCAAGGACTCGGGAACCGTAGGCGGCACGGCCGAGAAGATCGCCTCCGCGCGCGACGTGGGAGCGCGCTGCATCGTGGTCGCCCGTCCCGCCGAGGGAGGCGGGGCCCTTTCGCTTCGGGAAGTGGAAGACGCGCTCTTACGGGAGTTCGCGCGCTAGGCGCTCGCCGCGCCTGCGCGCCCTCTCGCCCGCGAGGAGGAGCGCCCCGAGCAAGCTCGACCCGTACAAGCCCGTCATCCATCAATAGCTCGAGGACGACGCCCAGAACTGGCGCAAACAGCCCTTCAATAAGTTGCGGTGAAATAGTGTCTGTTTTTGCTGCTAGATAGCATATTCAGTCCCTAATTCACCGCAACTTGTTGGTGGTGGCTTACTGGTAGCTGGTGGTGACTTACTGGTAGCGTAGGCACTCCACCGGGTTGAGCTTTGCCGCGCGGCGAGCGGGGTAGAAGCCAAAGATTACGCCGATGCCGACTGAAACCGCAAAGGCGAGCAACACCGTCGTAAGGGAAAAGCTCGGCGTAATCGTCCCGCTGGCTCCAAACTCGCTCATAATGCTCGAGTTGGCGGCAAAAAACGCGAGCCCCCATGCCAGCAGATAGCCGATCACAACACCGAGAATGCCGCCGGTGATGCACAGTGCCGAGGATTCGGCCAAAAACTGAGAGGTGATATCACGTCGGCTTGCACCAAGCGCGCGGCGAATACCGATCTCGCGGATACGCTCGGTCACATTGGTGAGCATCATGTTCATGATGCCGATACCGCCCACGAGCAGCGAAATACTGGCAACGGCGCCCATGATGAGCGAGAAGGCGCCCATAAAGGAATTGAGGGAGTCGATAGCGCTTTTCATGGAGCTTACCGATACGCTATCGTACTCGTCGTCCTTCGAGATGCCCTTTATGCTACGCACCTTGGACTCGATGGTCTTGCAGAGCTTATCCATATCCGTGCCTTCGGCGGCGAGCGCCGTCACGCTCGGAAACGACGGATTGTCATCGCCGTAGAGCTCGGCGATCGCGGCCCGTGGCATGTACAGGTTCAGCGAACCCATGGATTCGCTGCCACCATCGATAACGCCGACAATTTGCACTTCTCCGCTCGACACCTTGATGGTCTTGCCGAGTGCGTCCTGTTCGTTACCGTACAGTTGCTCGGCACCGCCGCGGCCGATGAGCGCCACGCGCGCACCGGATTTCGACTCGATACCGTTGTAGGTGCGCCCTTCGACGATCTTGCTGGCGCCCACGGCATCGAGCATGTCACTATCGACGCCGTGTGCCATGACGGTATAGCTTTTATCCCCGACTTTGTACTCGGAATAGGCACTGTCGACAATGCCGATCTGCTCGATTTGCGGCACCATCTTACGCAGTTTCTCGACGTCCGAATCGGTGAGCTCTTGGGACGAATAGATCTGCACCATGCGGGCGGCGTTAAGACCCAGGCTGTTGACTAGGCTGTTTTGGATGCCTCCGATAAGCGAGGTCATGGCTATGACCGACGCGATTCCAATGACGATGCCCAGGATGGTGAGCAGGCTGCGTCCCTTGTTGGCCTCGAGCGAGTGAAGGGCTTCTTGGACGAGATCGCGGGTGCTCATGCCTTCGCTCCTTTCGGCTGATTGGTGGTTGTAGAAATCACGGGCAGATTGTTGACGGCCCCGCGGAGCGTATTCGGTGTATGCGCGATATATGCACCGTCGTGAATCCGTCCGTCGCGAATGGTTACGGCGCGGTCGGCCTCGGCGGCAATGCCGGGATCATGCGTGATGAGCACGATGGTCTTGCCGCGCTCCTGGAGCTTGTGGAAGGTCTCCATCACGAGCGCTCCGGTGGCGGAGTCCAGGTTTCCCGTCGGTTCATCGGCCAAGATGATGGGCGGGTCGTTGACGAGGGCGCGCGCGATGGCGACGCGCTGCATCTGTCCGCCCGAGAGCTCGGAGATGCGATGGTCCCAATGGTCGACCGGAAGCGTGACGGCTTGCAGCGCGTGCACGGCGCGCATCTCGCGTTGGCTACGCGGCACATTGGTGTAGGACAGCGGCAGCATGACGTTTTCGATCACCGTCAGGCGCGGCAGCAGATTAAAGCTTTGAAAGACAAAGCCGATGCTCAGCGCGCGCACCTCGGTGAGCTCATCATCGTCGAGCTCCGCCACGTTGAGGCCCTGCAGGTAGTAATCGCCTGCCGTCGGCTTGTCCAGGCAGCCCAGGATGTTCATGAGCGTCGACTTGCCCGAGCCCGAGGGGCCGGTGATGGCGACGAACTCACCGGGATCTACTGCCAGGCTTACGTTATGCAGGATGTGGGCGCAACCGGCCTCGCTCTCAAAGATGCGGTGCACGTTGCGGATGTCGATGACGGGACGCATTACTTGCCCTCGTCGGCAGGCATGTTGTCGCCGCCGTCTGCCGTCATGCCTGTGCCGGTATCCGTCACGATGGTGTCGCCGTCGCGTAGCTTGGTAACCGGGACGTCTGGGTTGATCTCGTTGCCCTGGTCGTCGCGCTTGACCTGCGTTTTGCCGACCACGGCGTCGTTATCGTTTTGCGTCACGACGGTCACCTTCACGCGGCGCGTCTTTTTGCCTTCCGAATCGGTGGCCAGATTGACGTAATAGTGCTCGCCATCTTCGGTCATCAGCGCCATGGTCGGCACCATCACCACGTCGTCGAGCTTCTCGGTCACTACCGAGACCTCGGCAGTCATACCCGGCTTAAGGCGACTGTCGGGTGCTTCGATGAGGATGTCGACGTTAAAGGTCACGCTGCCGCCGCTCCCGGAGGAGGAGTCGGAGTTTGCCACCGAGGCGATAGCCGTGACGGTGCCTTGGCTCACGATATCGGGAAACGCGGGATAGGTCACGTTGGCGCTTTGGCCCACGGCAATTTTGGCGATATCCTTTTCGCCCACCTGAACCGTCACCTTCATCTTGGACAGGTCGGCGATTTGCATGCACTGTTTGCCGCCGCTCGTGTCGCCTTCGCCCATGATCATGCCTCCTGTTACCGTGGCGCCCACCTTGGCGTTGAGCTCCACGATGTTGCCCGAGCTCGGGGCCGTGACCGTACGGCTGGCGGCCTTGGCGTTAGCCTGATCGAGGTTTGCCTGGGCCGATGCGAGGCTGCGCTGCGCGGCCGATACGGCGTTCGTGTCCGCTGATGCGGCGGAGACGCCAGTCGCTGCGGAAGCTCCATCGACATCCGTCGTTGGGGCGGCCTGCGCGGCAGCTGCGGCTTTCTTCGCGTTGGCGAGGTCTTCCTGTGCCGCTGTCACCGCGCGCTGCGCCTCGGCAACGTTGCGATCGAGCTCGTCGTTTTTAATGGTCATGAGCACGTCGCCCTCGTTGACGGACTGGCCGGCTTGCACGTTGATTGATGCCACCGTTCCGTCGACAGAAGGGGAGACCACCGAAGCCGAGATGGGCTTGAGCTGGCCTTTAGCCTCGACGGTGGTCGTAAACGTGCCCTCGGTGACCATGTCGGTCACCGGCCCGTTGGTTCCTGCGGGCCGTGCGTTGATGACTGAGGTCACGACAACGGCGATGAGCACAATGGCGGCCACGACGCCGGCCGCAATGCCGCGCCGGATGAGCTTTTTGCGCCGACGCTCGGCACGCTTCGCTTTGAGTTTGGCGTAGGCCTCTTCGTCAGAAATCTCGGTTGTATCGCTTGTGCTGCCGTTTTGCCGTGCGGCGTGCACGTTTGTTATGAGGGGAAGCGTTTCGGTGGCACCCTCGGGCGTTCGATCGGCATCATTCGGTCCCGGGGTAATGGTGGGGACATTCGACATGGCGTCTCCTTAATAGAAAGTTCCTCGATAATTATATGCGCCCGTCGCGATGGCCGGGCGCATATAGCGGTATCTTTCGGAACTGTTAGATTGGAGCGTCAGTTCCCCGTTGTGTGAAGGCGTGTTTCCCTACGAGTGCACGACCACGCACAGGCCAACGCTAATGCAGTCGTGGAGCGCCTTGGCATCGGCCAGGCGCAGGTTGATGCAGCCGTGGCTGCCGCACCACTTATAGGACTCGGCGTTGTCGAAGCTCTTGTCGTTTTGCCAGGTGGCGTCGTGGAAACCGATCATATTGCCCTCGAACGGCATCCAATAGCTGACCGGGCTCTCGTATTTGGGCTTTCCGGTCTCGGGGTCTTTAGCACCGATGAGCTTGCTTGCGCCGTCGTTGCTGTTGATCTGCCACACGCCCTCCGGGGTGGCGTCTTCGCCCGGTTTGCCGGAAATAAAGTTGGCCTCCCACACGATATTGCCGTTCTCGTCGTAGTAGCGCGCGTGCTGCTCGGACAGGTCGACGTCGATATAGGCCTTCCAATCGGGCTCGCCCTTGGCAGTAAACGTGTCGGCCTTCTTGGAGTACGAAATCTCGATATCGCCGGTCTGCTTGTTATTGATAGCGTCCTCGACCTGCTTGGCGAGCGTGTCGCTGTCGATGGACCAGCCAAAGTCGCCGCCCTCGACAGCGCACTCCTTGCCGTCGGCGCGTGTCCACCAGCGGGTGGATCCCACGGTGTTAAAGCCGTTAGCGAGTTCGGCGGCCCAGCTGCCGATCTGCGACGTATCGAGCGTGGGGTTGGCCGGATCGGCAAAGCTGATCCACTGCAGCACCGAGCTGCCGTCCACTTTACCGGCATCATTGCCGTTGAGCTTAAGGGTCACGTTGACGCCCAGGAAGTTGTTGGCGGCATCGCATGCAGCCTGAATCTGGTCGTTGGTGAGGGTGCCGTTGAGCGGTTCGTAGGCGTCGTTGCCGATCTTGGTGATATCGACGTTCTCGGCGAGCGACGCGAGTTCGATCTCGGCATATTTGATGACATGCTCGCGGTTGATCTTCTCGTTGGAACGGGCCTTCTCAACGGTGAACTTGCCGGCCTTCTCGTCATAGGAGCTGGTGGCCTCGAAGGTGCCCGAGCGGCCCTCGTTGAACTCGTCGATGGCGCTGCCCAGGTCCTCCTCAAACTGCTTTTGGTCAAAGGCATCGGAGAGCATGGACAGGTCGACGTCCTGGTCCAAGTCGACCGAGTCGTTCTTGGTGGCGCTAACGGTTTTGCCGCCGAGCGACGCGAGGAGGCGCGATGGCCACAGCAGCGGCTCGTTTTTGTTGATAATCTCGTGGGCGGCTTCTTCGCCATCGACGATGGGCTCGTCGGACTCGGGCTGGTAGATCCAGCTAAAGTCATCGCCCGACACGGTGAGCTTGTAGTGCTTCCATGCCGAGTTGACCTTGGTGGCTGCCGAAGATGCGTTAGAGAGCGAGATGTCGACGCCGGCGATGGTAGTGTTGGGGTAAGCGACCTGCGAGAACGCCACGACGCCTACGATGTAGACGATCGCGACGAGACCGAGGACGACAAAGAGGGCCGTCTTGCCGCCCGACTTGCTGGTTTTGTTGATGCGCTTGTCCGCGGGCCCGCGATTGCTTGCCGCGCGAGCGTGCGAAGGGCCCTGCTTGGGGGCGGGACCCTGTGCGGGGCGCTGCTGGTATTGCTGATGCTGCTGGTATTGACGCTGATTCGGGCGCTGGGAGGCATTGGCCGGGCCGTGTTGTTGGGTGTGGGCCGGCGCGATGGGGCGCGGCGATTGGACGCCGCCAGTATGCCTACTGGGCTGTTGCGGATCGGGAATCATGTTGCTGCGGTCGATTTGCGACATCGTTTATATTTCCTTCGAGTTTCGCCTTGCGGCTCATCGTGTTTTAACTGGGCTTGCATTATAGCGATTAGCCTGTTGTTTGTGGTGCGGAAACAGTATCAGTTTGGAGAAGTCTGCCTATCCGCATATGCCGCATTTGGCGCAGGCAGAAAGCGCGGCCGGGGCTTGAGCGATGCCGCCCTTGGCCGTCTCGCGCAGGGTTGCCGGCAGGGCGTGGCCCACCGAGAGCATCACATGCGCCATCTGGTCAAACGGCACCAGGCTCTTGATGCCGGCGAGCGCGAGCTGGGCCGAGCTGAAGGCCGCGGCCACGCCGATGGCATTGCGGTTTTGGCACGGCACCTCAACAAGTCCGCCCACGGGGTCGCAAACGAGGCCTAGCAGATTGCTCAGCGCGATGGAACTGGCGTCGAGTGCCTGCTCGGGGGTGCCGCCGAGCATCTGCACCAGCGCGGCGGCGGCCATCGCGGCGGCGCTTCCCACCTCGGCCTGGCAGCCGCCCTCGGCGCCGGCGACGCAAGCGCTCGTGGTGAGGTTGAGGCCGATGGCGGCAGCACAGTAGAGGGCGTCCATGACCTGCTCGTCGTCGAGCTGCAGGTGGTCGGCAAGTGCCAGCACGCAGCCGGGCACGACGCCCGCGGAGCCTGCCGTGGGGGCGGCGACGATCACGCCCATAGTGGCGGAGCGCTCGAGCACGGCCATCGCGCGGGCCACGGCATCGGTCTGAACGGTGCCCATCAGGTTTGTGCTCAAATCGTTACGGCCGGTGGCATCGACGAGCTTCGCCTCGCCGCCGATGAGCCCGCCGAGCGAGCGCTGCGGATTGGCGATGGGGGCCGTGGTCTCCTCGCGCATAACGTCGAGCACGCGGCGCATCGCGGCGACGGCGTGCTCCTCGCCGGTCAGACGCGCTTCGCGCACGGCCATGACGGCGCCGATGCTGAGTTCCAGCTCCTTGCAAGCGTCGAGCAGCTGTTCGCCGTCATCGAAGATCTCCTTGGCCGAGACGCCGGGGGAGAGCGATGATGCCGAGCCCGGGAGTTCAATAAAGGTGGCGTAGTCGACGTTGTCGAGCTTGCGGAGCATGGGAATGACGGTATCGTCGGGGACGCCGTCGGTCTCAAAGACAGAGTAGGCCTGGCCGCCCACCTCGGTGCGGTAGGTGCGGCAAAACGCGATGTTCACGTGTACGTAGGCGAGTAGGTTCGTGAGTGCGGCGAGCACGCCGGGAACATCCTGGTGCGCCACGAAGAGCGTTGAATACATGCCCGAGATGTCGACGCCGACGCCGTTGATGCGGCTGATGCGCATCTTGCCGCCGCCTA
Organism: Collinsella sp. AF05-9; assembly: GCF_003465595.1. Taxonomy (NCBI): domain Bacteria; kingdom Bacillati; phylum Actinomycetota; class Coriobacteriia; order Coriobacteriales; family Coriobacteriaceae; genus Collinsella; species Collinsella sp. AF05-9. The sequence continues at coordinate 46,891 of NZ_QSBB01000001.1, read as the reverse complement.
GGCTCTCGCCGCGGACCTGTGCCGTGGCACCCCTGTCGTCGAACATCTCGATATCGACGGTGTTGGGGTGGATGGAGGCGTCGTCGCCCTTAATGTCAAAGTGATATTCGAGGCCTTGTTTGCGTGCGAGGTCGAAGGCCTGCTTGATATTCTCGTCGTCGGTGTCGAGGCCCAGGATGCCCGCGACAAGCGCGCGGTCGGTGCCGTGGCCACGGTAGGTGTGCGCGAAGGAGTTCCACAGGCCAAAGGTAACCTTGGTGATGCGGCCCTCGAGCAGGCTGGCGGCAACCTGGGCGCACCGCAGGGCGCCGGCGGTGTGCGATGAGCTGGGGCCGACCATGACGGGCCCCAAGATCTCGAATGCCGAGGTCGTAGCTAGTGTTTGCGGCTTGCCTGCCATGGCTGCTCCTATTCTATCCCGTCGTCCCGAGGGGCGGGGCATAAGGTCGCCTACTCGGACAGTCCTGCTCGCACGGAGAGCACATTAAGTGCTCTCCGGCTCGTGCGGAACTCGCGATCGACCTTATGCCCCGCCCCTCGGGACTAAGGATACATGGTAGAGGCGCTCGTGCTGCAAAATTCATGAGCTGGTGACCTATTCTGCGTCCCAGGTCGGCTCATCTTCACCACCGGTTAATAAAAAAGAAGTACCGCTTGGGGGCGGTACTTCTTTTGGTGCGTTGTTATTTGGCTGTGGCTTTTCTCGTTAGCTTACAGGCCGCAGGCTGCTTTGAGTTCTTCGACTCGGTCGGTTTTTTCCCAGGTGAAGTCGGCGTCTTCGCGACCGAAGTGGCCGTAGGCTGCCGTCTTCTCGTAGATAGGACGACGCAGATCCAGGTCGCGGATGATCGCGCCCGGGCGCAGGTCGAAGGTTTTCTCGACGGCTTCGACGATCTTGTCCTCGGCAACATGCGCGGTACCGAAGGTGTCGACCATGATAGACAGCGGCTTGGACACGCCGATAGCGTAGGCCAGCTCGACCTCGCAGCGGTCGGCCAGGCCCGCGGCCACCACGTTCTTGGCGACCCAGCGCGCGGCGTATGCGGCGGAGCGGTCGACCTTGGTGCAGTCCTTGCCGCTAAAGGCACCGCCGCCGTGACGGCCGTAGCCGCCATAGGTGTCGACGATGATCTTACGGCCGGTGAGGCCCGTGTCGCCCATGGGGCCGCCCACGACAAAGCGACCGGTGGGGTTCACATAGATATCGGCGCCGTCCCACGGCATGTTCTCGGCAGCCATGACGGGGGCGATGACGTGCTCGATGAGGTCGTCCTTGATCTTGCCCATGTCCTCGATCTCGGCGGCGTGCTGCGTGGAGATGACGATGGTCGTGACCTCGACGGGCTTGCCGTCCTCGTAGCGCACCGTGACCTGGGTCTTGCCGTCGGGGCGCAGGTAGGGCAGGGTGCCGTCGTGGCGCACGGCGGCCAGGCGCTCGGCCAGGCGGCTCGCCAGGTAGTGCGGCATGGGCATGAGGGTCTTGGTCTCGTTGGAGGCATAGCCAAACATCATGCCCTGGTCGCCGGCGCCGATCAGATCGATCGGGTCGGTGGTGGCGCCGGTCTGGGTCTCGAAGGACTCGTCGACGCCCTGGGCGATGTCGGGCGACTGCTCGTGGATGAGGCTCATAACTCCGCAGGTATCGCAGTCAAAACCGAACTTTGCGCGGTTGTAGCCAATGCGGCGGATAACGCCACGGGCAATCTCCTGCACGTCGACGTATGCCTGGGTGCGGATCTCGCCGGCAACGATGACCGTGCCGGTGGTCACGAGGGTCTCGCAGGCGCAGCGGGCGTTCTCCACGTTGGCGGGCACGCCGTTGGGCGCAATGTAGCCCTGCTCCTGCAGCTCTATTTCTTTAGCGAGGATTGCGTCGAGGACGGCGTCGCTGATCTGATCGGCGATCTTATCGGGATGGCCTTCGGTCACCGACTCCGACGTAAAAACAAAGGACCCGTGTTGGGGTGGGATGGAACGAAGTTCTTCTGGCATGATAGCCCCTTTCAAAATACGTGTCCCGGCGACCGTTACCATTCCGCCGAGCTCTATATGCAAGGGCACATCATATCGCGTTAATCAAACATTCACACCCTTTCCGCACCTACTCATTGGGGACAGACTTAAATGACCAGTCTTAAACCAAGAATGTCCCCAATGACTACAACGACTGGTCATTTAAGTCTGTCCCCAATGAGTAGTCCCCAATGACTGGGTCGGTGCCCTTTGTGCGGAGGTTGCTTTGATGCTTTATACTGATGCGGTTAGACATCCATCCTGCAATCGAGGAGATTTCCATGGCATCAGACGTTCGCGTCCGCTTTGCACCCTCACCGACGGGCAAACTGCACATCGGCGGCGCCCGCACCGCTATCTATAACTGGGCTTTCGCCCGTGCAAACGGCGGCACGTTCATCCTGCGCATCGACGACACCGACCCCACCCGCTCCACCGACGAGAACACGCAGATTATCTTGCGCGCCATGCGTTGGCTGGGCCTGGACTGGGACGAGGGTCCCGAGGTGGGCGGCGACTTTGGCCCCTACGCCCAGACCGGGCGCCTGGACCTGTACAAGCAGGCCGCCCAGAAGCTTTGGGACGAGGGCAAGGCCTATCCCTGCTTCTGCACCAAGGAGCAGCTCGACGCCGACCGCAAGGCCGCGCAGGAGCGCAAGGACCCCTTCCAGGGCTATCAGCGTCGTTGCCGCGATCTTGATCCCGAGGAGGCCCGCCGCCGCATCGAGGCCGGCGAGTCCTACGTCCTGCGCATCAAGGTGCCCGAGGACCGCGGCGACGTCGTCATCCACGATGCCGTCCACGGCGAGGTGACCTTCGACGCCAAGGAGCTCGACGACTTTGTCATCTTCCGCTCCGATGGCACGCCCACGTACAACTTCGCGACCGTCGTCGACGACGCCATGATGAAGATCACCCATGTCATCCGCGGCGACGACCACCTGTCCAACACCCCGCGCCAGGTCATGGTCTACGAGGCCCTCGGCGCGCCCGTGCCCACGTTCGCCCACATCTCCATGATCCTGGGCGCCGACGGTAAGAAGCTCTCCAAGCGCCACGGCGCAACTTCGGTGGAGGAGTACCGCGACGCCGGTTACCTTTCCGACGCCTTCGTCAACTACCTGGCGCTGCTCGGCTGGTCGCTCGACGGCGAGACCACGATCATCCCGCGCGATGTCCTAGCCAGCAAGTTCTCGCTCGACCGCATCTCCAAGAACCCGGCGACCTTCGATCCCAAGAAGCTCGATTGGGTCAATGCCGAGTACATCAACGGCATGTCCGACGCGCAGTTTGCCGATGAGATCATGGTCCCCAAGCTGCACGAGGCGGGTCTCATCGAGGGCAACGTCGAGTACGGCGAGGACTGGATTGATGCGCTTGCCGCCATCGTCAAGCCGCGCACCAAGATGCCGACCGACGCCGTGACCGTCGCCGCTCCCATCTTTGCTACGGCCGAGACTCTCGAGTATGACGAGAAATCCGTTAACAAGGGCCTGGCTAAGGAAGGCATGGGCGCCATTCTGGATGCCGCCAAGGCTGCGCTCGAGGGCGTGGACAAGTGGACTGCCGAGGCCATCGACGCCGCGCTTGAGCCGCTGCCCGAGCAGATGGACCTCAAGAAGCGCGTGGTGTTCCAGGCCGTGCGTGTGGCCGTTTGCGGCAACATGGTGAGCCCTCCGCTGGGCGAGACCATGGCACTCGTCGGCCGCGACGACTGCCTGGCGCGCATCGACCGCGCCCGCACGATGGCGCTGTAGCAGCTGCGCAAACGTATGTATCCGAGCCCCGTTCACCCGAGCGGGGCTCTTGTTTCTGTACCGATGAGTGGGTTGCTGGGACATAATAATCAGTAGTGTTTGTCCCATGTTCGAGCGACGCAACAAGCTCGACACTCGTATCGGCCATGGGACAAACACCACTGATTATTTTGTCCCACCCCTTTCAGGTCCGTTCGTTAGAGGTGGTGTATGGCTCAACAACTGTCGCTGTTTGGTTCACCGGAACCGGAGGAGTCTCCGGCGGCACCGGCATCCGCTGCTGCCTCGGCCAAGCCCGAGCCTGCACCTGAGCCCATTGCCGCCTACTCGTGCGTGGTTCTCGATATCCCCACCCGTGCGCTGTCCGAACCGTTCGCTTACGGCATTCCTGAGTCCCTTGCCAACGAGGCCCAGGTCGGATCGACGGTCCTGGTCCACTTTGGCAACCGTGCCGCTGCAGGCTACATCGTCGATATTGCGCCCGAGCTGGGCGACCTGCAAGGCAACAACGCCCTTGACCTTTCGCGCATCAAGCCTGTCGAAGCCATCCTCAGCAAACCGCTCTTTACCGCCGAGGCTGCCCGCATTGCGCGCTGGATGAGCCGCGAGTACGTCGCGACGCTTTCCGAGTGCCTGCGCTTATTTTTGCCTCCGGGTGGCAGTCCGCGCGTCGTTAAGGGCGATGACGGCGTGTGGACGGTTGAACGTCCAGCCGTCAATCCCATCCAATATCGCTGGGTCATGCTTACGCCCGAAGGCTTTGACTACACGCCGCCCAAGACCGCGGTCCGCCAGCGTCAACTCATCGAGGCGCTCCAGTGCGGACCAGTCACGACGCGCGACCTCAACCTTCTCTATAACAGCATGTCGGCGACCATCAAGGCGCTCGAAAAACGCGGCGTTGTGGTGGTGGAAGAGCGCCGCGCCTGGCGTGGCTGCGGCGAGCAGACCACGCTGTCCTCGGCAAGCGGCAAAGCGCCGGTCTCCCTTACCAGTGGCCAGCAGCAAGCACTTGCTCAGATCGAGCGTGCCCGTCTGGACGCTCATGGCGACGTGGTGCTGGTAGACGGCGTCACCGGCTCAGGCAAAACCGAGGTCTACCTCTCCGCCATCGAGCGCGTGCTCGCAGCCGGTCGCTCTGCCTGCGTGCTGGTGCCCGAGATCTCACTGACGGCCCAGACCGTCGGCCGCTTCCGCTCGCGCTTTGGCGAGACGGTCGCGGTTTTCCACTCGCGTCTTTCGGCTGGCGAGCGTCTGGACCAGTGGGATATGGTCGCCAGCGGTGCGGCCCGCGTGGTGGTCGGCGCCCGCTCGGCTCTCTTTTGCCCGCTCAGCGACTTGGGCCTCATCATCATCGACGAGGAACACGAGACAAGTTACAAGCAGGGCTCCAGTCCGCGCTACCACGCGCGCGAGGTGGCGGCCGAGATGGCGCGGCGCTATCGCTGCCCGCTCGTGTTGGGCTCCGCCACGCCTTCTGCCGAGGCCCTCGACCGCTGCCGTCGTGGCACGTATAACGGTGCCACTTGGACGCGTGTCGAGATGCCCGAGCGCCCGGGACACGCCGTGCTTCCCACGGTCCGCATTGCCGACCTGCGCCGTGAGTTTTCTCACGGCAGCCGCTCCATGTTCTCAAAACCCTTGATGGAGGGCTTGGAGCGTGTGGTCGAGCGCCGCGAGAAGGCCGTGCTGCTGCATAACCGCCGTGGCTTTGCGCCGTTCCTGATGTGTCGCGAGTGCGGCTGCGTTCCCACCTGCAACCACTGCTCCACCGCGCTTACGTATCACGAGCGCACGCACACGCTGCAATGTCACACATGCGGATCCTCCTGGCGCGTGCAGCCGTATCCCGCGCCCACGAGTCGTTGCCCCAAATGTGGCAGTCGCTACCTGGCAAAAATGGGGCTGGGCACGCAGCAGATCGAGGACGCACTGCACCAGATGCTGCCCGAGGACGTCGCCATCATCCGCATGGATGCCGATTCCACGCGCGGCAAGGATGCGCACAAAAAGCTGCTCGAGCAGTTCGATGCGGCCGATTGCGCCGTGTTGCTGGGCACCCAAATGATCGCCAAGGGCCTCGACTTTCCCGAGGTCACGCTCGTGGGCGTGGTCAATGCCGACTTCGCCCTCAAGCTGCCGGACTTCCGCGCAGGGGAGCGCGCCTACGATCTGCTGGAGCAGGTGGCGGGCCGCGCCGGCCGCGGCGATCGTCCCGGCGAGGTCATCATCCAGACCTATCTGCCCGAGGATCCGGTCATTCGCGCCGTCGCCGAGCACGACCGTTCTATCTTTACCGACTACGACCTTGACCAGCGGCGCGACGCGCTGTATCCGCCCTTTGTGCGCCTGGTCAACATTTTGGTGTGGTCGACGAACGCGGATGACGCGCAGGACTACATTGGGCGCATTGCAAAGCTTCTTAAGCGCCGCTGGCATGCCGCCGCGCCCGACTTTTTGAGGGCGGGGAGTGCCATGCCGCAGGTGCTGGGCCCGGCTTCGTGTGTAATCGAGAGAGCCAAGGACCGTTACCGCTTCCATCTGCTTGTGAAGTCGCCCGTGGGGTACCATGTCTCTGATGATATCGACGCCTGCCTCAAAGAGGTGGGCTCTGTGCGCGGCGTGAGCGTGAGCGTTGACGTCGACGCCTATGATTTGATGTAACAAACCGAAAGGATGGCCATGGAAGCCAACGGAATCGTACTGTCGCCCGACCCTCGTCTGCGCCAGGAGTGCGCCGTCATCGAGGAGATCACCCCGGCGATCGAGGCGCTTGCCGAGAAGATGAAGAAAATGATGTTCGATAACGGCGGTTGCGGCCTGGCTGCTCCGCAGATCGGCGAGCTTATTCAGCTCGTCACCATCGACTGCGACTACAGCGACAAGAACGACTACGACCCGTACGTGCTCATCAACCCTGTCATTGTTGAGCAGAGCGACCATCTGGTGCCGTTTAGCGAGGGCTGCCTGTCCATCCCTGGCATAAGCTGCGAGATCGAGCGTCCCGACCATGTCGTCGTCGAGGCGTACGACCTGGATGCCAACCTGATTCGCTATGAGGCTTCGGGCGACCTGTTCTGCGTGTGCCTGCAGCACGAGATCGATCACCTGCACGGCAACACCATGTTCGAGCGCCTTAAGCCTATGCAGAGGATCAAGGCCGTCAAGGAGTACCAGGACGCCCTGGCCCGCGGCGCTCGACCGGGCGAGACTGAGTAGGTTTGTCCGTCCCCGGGGCGCCCGCCTATATCATCCCGTGCTCAAACATTCTCGCTGCGCTGCGAAACTGCGCGCGGGACGATATAGGCGGGCGCCCCGGGGACTACGTTGACGCTGCTTGTCTCGCCCAGGTGCCGTCGGGCCAGGGATGGGCGTCTTCGCTGATAGGTGCTTTGTTGGAAGAGCTGCTTTTATTGCGGCTCTTTCTTTGGTTTTGGGTATATTTGTTCTTGTTGAATTGTTATTGCGGATGGCCTGGGAACCTTGCTTTCCGCTGTTCTTTGTAGCCGTCTCGGCTTTGGTTGAGGGGAGACGATCTTTATGCGTATTGTGTTTATGGGTACGCCTGATTTTGCTGTGCCTTCGTTGACTTCGCTTGTTGAGGCTGGGAACGAGATTGCGCTTGTTGTTACTCGTCCTGATGCTGTTCGTGGGCGTGGTAAGAAGCTTGAGCCTTCTCCTGTTAAGGCCAAGGCGCTTGAGCTGGGGTTGCCGGTTGTTGAGGCTAATCGTATGACGCCTGAGGTTGTTGAGGTGCTCCAGGCTGCCCAAGCTGATATTTTCTGTGTGGCTGCCTATGGTTGCATTTTGCCCGATGAGGTGCTGCATATGGCGCCGCTTGGTATTGTGAATGTTCATGCTTCGCTGCTGCCTCGTTGGCGTGGGGCTGCTCCTATTCAGCGTGCGATTCTCGCTGGTGATGAGGTTGCTGGCGTTTCTATCATGCGCATTGGGCACGGCGTGGATACTGGTGCTTATTGTGCTCAGGCTTCCACGTTGGTTTCCGGTAAGCATGCTGAGGCGCTGACCATGGAGCTTGGTGAGCTTGGCGGCAAACTGCTGGCTGATACGCTTCCTTCTCTTGCCGATGGCACCGCCGTGTGGACTGAACAGGATGAGGCGCTCGTCACCCATGCTGCCAAGATTTCCAAGCAGGAGATGCGCTTGGATCCGCAGATGGCGGCGCTCGATTGCGCGCGTCATGTGCTGGCCTCTTCCGATACCGCGCCTGCTCGTTGCGTGATTGCCGGCAAGACTGTGCGTGTGCTCGATGCTGCGCCGGCTGATGTGTCGCTTGACGAGGGTCAGGTTCTTGTTAAGGCCAAGCGTGTTTACCTTGGCCTTTCCGATGGCTCGGTTGAGTTGCTCGAGGTTAAGCCTGATGGCAAGCGTGCTATGGCCGCTTCTGCTTGGGCTGCTGGCCTGCAGGGTGCCGATCTTTCGTGGGGTGTTTTGTCATGAGCAAGCTGTCTCCCGCGCGCAAGCTTGCGCTCGATGTACTGATGGAGGCCGATCGCCGCGGCATGTATGCGCGCGACGTGCTGTCCTCTCGCGCATCGGCCAAGGCTATTGACCAGCGCGATTCCGCTTTTGCCGCCCGCTTGGCGCTGGGCGTGGCCGCCACGCAGGGTATTTTGGACGAGCTGCTCGATCAGTTTCTCGATAAACCCAAAAAGGTTGCGCCGCGCGTTCGCATGGCGCTTCGTATCTCGGCCTTCGAGATGCTCTACCTGCATACGCCGGGCCGCGTTGCCGTGAGCCAGGGTGTTGAGCTGGTGCGCAGTGGTGCTAAGTCCGCCGCTGGCTTAGCCAATGCTGTATTGCATAAGGTTGCGGACAATGTTGAGGACTTTGCTACTGCGTCCGATGTGGATGAGTCTGAGCGACGCTTGGTTCGCCTGTCTCGCCTGATGGGCTTGCCGCGATGGCTGTGCGCTCGCATTATAGCATCGTTTGACACGCCAGAGGGTGCGCTTAACTTTGCCGGCAATCTGGCCCCCGCGCCGCTGGCCCTGCATGAGAACGCTTTTGCTTCCAAGCCCGATCCGTATATCTCGCAGCTCGTCGCACCTGTCTTCCCGGGCTGCCATGCCCCGGTTGATGCCCAGGTTACCGTTGCTTCGGGTGTGTTTGAGCGTGCTGCCGCGGTGGCCTCGGACCTTAACGCCCAGCTTATCGCCACAGCTGCCACGCGCCCTGGTTGCTGCCTTGAGATTGGTGCCGGCCGTGGCACCAAGACCTATGTGATGATGTGCCAGGCCAAGCGTGCGGGCTATGAGCGTCAGCATACGGCGCTCGATTTGCATGATCGCAAGTGCGACCAGAATCTCGCTCGCCTGCATAAGGCAGGTATTCAGGGCGTTCGTACGGTTTCGGGTGATGCTTGCGAGCTTGATGAAGTACTGACGTCGTTTGATGCCATGCTTGGCGAGCCGGTTAAGTTCGATACGGTCTTTATCGATGCGCCGTGCTCTGGCACCGGAACCATGCGTCGTCATCCCGAGATCCCGTGGCGCCTGACCGAAAAGGATGTGACGGTTGAGCTGCCCAAGCTGCAGCTGACGATGCTCAAAGAGGCTGCTGCGCGCGTGGCTGCCGGCGGCGAGCTCATCTATGCGACGTGCTCGGTTTTCGACGAGGAGAACACGCAGGTCGTGGAAGCGTTCCTGAGCTCTCCCGAGGGTGCCGGCTTTAGCGTTGCACCGCTTTCCGAGGCGCAGATTCTTCAATTGCCTGAGTTCGCCCAGGCCAAGAAGCTCGTCTCCGTACGCCAAAACGTTCGAGGCCTCTTCCAAAGTGTGCCGGTAAACGCCGACTCCTACGACGGCCACTTCTGCGCACGCCTGGTCCGCCAGTAACTATTAAGTTGCGGTGAAATAGGGATTGAATAGCGGCTTCTACCTCGCCAAACAGTCCTTATTTCACCGCAACTCATAAGGAAACCTGGGCAGCTAAAGAATCAGCCCCGCGATCGGTGCCGGTCGCGGGGCTGATTGGTTACTAGTGGCTGTGTGGGCAGTTGGCGCAGCAGCCGTTGGTGGCGCTGGTGCTGGAGCCGCCGCTTCGCTGGTCGGTGTTGTAGAAGCCGCTGCCCTCAAACTTGATGCCGCTAGCCGAGAACGTCTTGGCCGCCGGGGCACCGCAGCTCGGGCACACGACCTCTGGAGTCTCGGACATGGGATGCTCAACCTCAAACACGTTGCCGCAGCTCGAGCACTTGTAATCGTAGCGCGCCATAATACTTCCTTTTCAGCACAAAGCGGGCAGATTACTCTGCCCGCAAAAATTCAAACGTCTATAACTGTACCCTATATCGGGGGTTTTATCACGCTTCGCCCCAGAATCTATTGTTGTTGCGCAGGAGCTGTGCGGTTTTGTTCTCGGCGGCTGCAATGTCCGCCTCGTCAGCCTGCCAGGTCCAGTTGCCCGTGGCCACGCCCGGAACGTTCATGCGCGCGTCGTCGCCTAGCCCCAGAACATCCTGCAGCGGCATCATCACCAGGGGAGCGTCGCTTGCCAGCGCGTCGTTCATCAGCTTGGACGCCACCTCAACACCGCTCGGCACGTCGCCACCCGCAAAGGAACGCGTGCACCACCCGGCCAGCGTCGACGTATCGTGCGTCGAGGTGTACAGAATCTTGCCGGGCGTGGGATGCACACCGCAACGAACGTCGTAGTCGCTAAACTCCAGCACGTCCATGCCGGGGAAGCCGCAGGTCGATGCCATGGCGCGAACGCCGGGCGTCAGATAGCCCAAGTCCTCAGCGATAAAGTTGAGCGGACCCAGCTCGTCGTAGGCGGTCTGGAACAGGTCTTTGCCCGGTCCCGACAGCCAACGACCGTCGGCGCAGGCCTTGCCCGCAGGAATGCTAAAGTAGCTGTGGAATCCCAGGAAGTGATCCAGACGCACGCGGTCGTAGAGCGAGAACGCGCGACGCAGGCGATCCATCCACCAGCCATAGCCATTCTGCTTCATGTGGTCCCAGCGGAACGTCGGGTTGCCCCACACCTGGCCCTCGGGCGCAAAGTTATCGGGCGGCGCACCGGAGATCTCGATTGCCTTGCCGGTATCGGATAGCCAGAAATTCTCGGGTTCGCTCCACGCATCTGCCGAATCGTCGGACACGTACATAGGGATATCGCCGATGACCTCGATGCCCTTCTTGTGCGCATAGTTCATGAGCTCGCACCAAGCCAGGTCAAAGCGATACTGCATGTACGCCTGAAGCTCGGCCTCGTCGTGGAAACGCTTGTCGTCGATCAGATGCTCGTTGTAGCGCGCGACATCGGCCGGCCAATCGTGGCGCGACTCGCCCTCAAAGTACTTCTTGACGGCCATGTAGACGCAGTACTTCTCGAGCCAGTCGGCATTGCGATGTTTAAATGCCGTGTAGAGCGGGTCTGCATCCTCACCGCCACGGGCCTTCCAAGTCTCAAAGTCGGCCGCCAGCTCCTCTTGGCTTTCGGGCAGTAGATCGATATTGCCTGCAAAGGCCGAAGGCCCGGCGTAAGGGGAGCGGAAGAAGTCCGTCGGGTTAACGGGCAGGACCTGCCAGTAGCGCATGCCCATGGCGGCCAGATGGTCGATAAAGCGACGCGTGGGTGCGCCGATCGTGCCGGGCTTGCCGTCATCGGTCGGCACCGACGTGATGTGGCACACGACGCCCGCGCCGTGATCGAGCGGCTCCTGCAGGCGCTGCTCGGCATGGTGATAGATGATCGACGAGCCCAGCGGATACAGGTCGAGCGTGACCGTACCGTTGTGGATCTCGCACTCGTGGCCGCTGATCACGTCACTCGCGCATTCGCCGAGCGCCGGAATCGTCACGCGGTGCGAATTGCGCAGGCTGCGGTTGATGATAACCGTCGCGGACTCGCCATTCTTGCCCGTGCGGTTGTATGCCAGCACCTCGTCGTTGAGCGCGAAGGCCTTGATCTCGCCGTCGATCATAAATGGCAGTGCGCGGCGTACGGCGGAGGCGTTCTTGACAATAGCCAGCGTGTCGAAGTCGTGCAGTTGGTCCTTGGTCGGTAGGGTGCGGCGGTTGCCCGGATCGGTAAGGCCCTCCAGGCCGTATTCGTCGCCGTAGTAGATCGAAGGCACGCCGGGGAAGGTCATCTGCATGAGCGTTGCAAGCCAAAAACGGCTCTTGGCCAGGCCCATCGAGTTCTCGTCCAGGCGCCATTTGCTGCGCTCGCACTCGGGCAGCTGCGACTCATCGGGGCCGCCGCCGAGCACCGAGATAATGCGCGGACGGTCGTGGCTCGAAAGCAGATTAAGTGCGCAGGACAGGGCCTCACGGGGATAGTTCTCGCGCAGGGTTTCGATATCCTCGGCTGCCTGGTAGGCGTTCTTGTAGCCCATCAAAAAGCCGATGACCATGTCGCGGAAGGGGTAATCCATAGCAGAGTCCAGCTCGGAGCCTTGCAGATAGCGGCGCAGATGGCCGTAGCTGATCTTGTTGGAGGCGTCTTCCCAGACTTCGCCGAGCAACAGTGCATCAGGCTTCTCGGCGAGCACGGCCTTTTTGATCTCGGCCAGGAAATCGTCCGAAAGCTCGTCGGCCACATCGAGGCGCCAGCCATGAGCGCCGGCACGTAGCCATTTACGGATCACGCCGTCCTTGCCCAGGAGCCGCTCGCGTACCAGCTCAGAGCTCTCATTGATGGCGGGCATATTGCCCACGCCCCACCAGCAGTCGTATGAGCCGTCCTCGTGGAAATAAAACGCATCGCGCCATGGCGAATCCTCGCTCTGCCACGCGCCCACGCCGGGGTAGTTGCCGTAGCGGTTGAAATAGATGGAGTCGTCACCCGTATGGTTAAAGACGCCGTCCAGAATGATGGAGATGCCCAGCTTCTCGGCCGCCTGGCACAGCTCGGTAAAGTCCTGCTCGGTGCCCAGGATCGGGTCGATCTTGGTGTAGTCGGCCGTGTCGTAGCGGTGGTTGCTCGCGGCCTCAAAGATGGGGTTGAGGTAGATGGCCGTGAAGCCCAGCTCCGCGATGCGGGACAGGTCATTTTGGATACCCTTGAGCGAGCCGCCGTAGAAGTCCCAGGTCTTGATGGAGCCGTCCTCGGCGCGCTCGTACACGGGCGGCTCGTTCCAGTCCTCGATCATGCGGCGCTGGATTCCGTTGCGCGGTTTTTCGACCTCGGCCAGCGTGCGCTCGCGCCAGTTTTCGTCACGGGCATAGCGGTCGGGGAAGATCTGGTACACCATGCCGCGCTCGTACCAGGTGGGACGGTTCTCGCGGTGCTTGTAGACGGTAATCTGGAAGGACGGAACCTCGGAGTAGTCGTAGGTCACACCCTCGCCACCGGTGCGACCCTGCGGTGCACCCAAGCGGACCTCGGGCTGGCCCTCGATATTGCAGATAAAGCTGTACCAGATAAGACAGGGCTCGGTGCACTCAAGCTCTGCAGTAAATATGCCGTCGCCCTCGTGCGTCATGGGATACAGAGACTCACCGATTTCATCGACCCAGGTGCGCAGCGTAAGCGTTGCCTGGTTGGGATCGGCATCCTCCAAAATCACCGAGAGTGCAACGGAAGTTCCAGTGGTCACAGCGCCAAACGGAGTGCGAAACTGCGGCAGGCGGCTGTTGTGAATCAATCTCATAGTACGGTCCAGTTCTATACAATCATGGCCAGCGGGCCATGGGCTTAACGCACAGTACTTAAGTATATCGTTGCACTTTAGTTGTATAAACTACAGCCGCTCATTATCGGCGAACGGTTGTCCTAGAAAATCGTTTTACCATCCAAATTATCGCGGCATTCGAAAACGTACTTACCGATACTATTTGTAGCCAACCAGAAGTACCCCGGTTTACTACGATAAATTGAATAATCTCAACCATAGTCATTTTGGTGATATTAAAACCGCAGGTAGAAGCGTTACCACTTTTGTAGATTACTCGCCGTGGTCGGCCGGAGCCATTTTGTCGTAGTAAACCGGCCCTCTTTTTAATGCGAGGTTCAACCAAGAAGAGGGCGCCTGCTTGGGGCGCCCTCTTTTGCGTTGAGGATTAAGTTTTAATCGTCAGGATTAGCGGCGCTTGCGGGCGGCCGTTGCTTTGCGGACGGAGGTCTTCTTGGTAGGAGCCTTTTCCTCAGTGGGAGCGGCGGGGGAGACCGGGGCCTCCTTGGCGAGCTCGGCCTTTGCCGTGGCCTTCGGAGCGGTCTTGACCTCAGCGGCCTTCGGCGTCGGCTTGGCCTTTACCTCGGCCTTGGGCTCCTCTTTGGCAGCAGCGGGCTTAGCCTCTGCCTTGGTAGTTGCGGCCTTGGTCGTGGTCTTTTTGGCCGTTGTCGTGCTGCGCTTGCGCGTGGTGGTCTTGGCGGTGGGCTCGGTCTCGACGGTTGCCTCCGCCTTGGAATCGGCAGGCGTCTCCTCGACCTTGACGGCGGGCTTTGCGGCAGCCTTCGGAGCGGCCTTGGTCGCAGTAGCCTTGGCGGCCGTCGACTTCGTTGCCGTGGTCTTCTTGGCAGCTGTTGCCTTCTTGGCGGTCGTGGTCGTCTTCTTGGTAGCGGTCTTGGCCGGAGCCTTTGCCGCAGGCTTATCCTCGGCGGTGACGGTCTCGGCCTTTACCTCGGGAGCAGCCTCGGCCTCGGCGGCCTTCTTGGCAGCTGCGGTGGTGCGCTTGCGCGTGGTCGTTGCCTTGGCGGTAGTTGCCTTGGCAGTGGTGGTCTTACTCGCAGCGGCCTTCGTTGTCGTGGCCTTTTTAGTCGTCGTCTTACGAGTCGTGGTCTTCTTTGCCGCAGGCTTCGCAGCCGGCTTCTCCTCAGCCTTGGGCTCCTCAGCAGCAGCGGGCGCCTCAACAACCGACTCGGCCTTGGGCTCGGGCTCGGCCACAACCTCGGGCTCGGCCTCAACTTTCTCAGCCACAACCACAGGCTCGTCGACAACAGCCACAGGCCTCTCAATCTCCGGGTGCATAAAGAAGTACAGGTCCAGATACTTGTCGGCCGAGCGCGTCCAGCTAAAGTCCTGGCTCATGGCCTGCGTGACCAGCTGATCCCACGCCTCACGGTTATCCCAGAACAGACGCGCCGCGCGGAAAACCGCATCGCCCATCTCGTCGCCGTTAAAGTTACTAAACGAGAAGCCCGTGCCCTCGCCGGTAAACTCGTTATACGGAATCACCGTGTCCTTCAGACCACCGGTCTCGCGTACGATAGGCAGGGTACCGTAGCGCATGGCGATGATCTGCGACAGGCCGCAGGGCTCAAACTTCGACGGCATCAGGAACATGTCGGCTGCGGCATACATACGCTGCGACAGCGCAGGATCGAACTCGATGCGCGCGGCCATGGTGCCGGGGTACTTGTCCTGGAAGTAGCGCAGGCCGTCCTCGTAGTCGCGGTCGCCAGTGCCAAGCACGGCCACCTGCACGCCGCCGGCCAGAATGCGGTCGAGCGCGTACATGACCAGGTCCATGCCCTTTTGGCGCGTCAGGCGCGTGACCATCACCATGAGCGGGCGGTCGTCGCGAACCTCGAGCCCCAGCTCTTCCTGCAGCTTGGCCTTGCACACGGCCTTGCCGGAACGGTCCTCCACGGTGTAGTTGGCGGCAATGCGCTTGTCGGTCGCCGGGTCAAAGCCTGCCACATCAATGCCGTTCAGGATACCCTGCAGCGCGTAGGAACGCTCGCGCAAAACGCCGTCCAGGCCCTCGCCAAATTCGGGCGTCTGGATCTCGTTGGCATAGGTGGGGCTCACCGTAGTGATGGCGTCGGCATAGCGCAGGGCGCCCAGCATGTAGTTGATGCTGCAGGCGTCGCAACGCAGCTGCGAGGCGGCCGCCGGAATATGCGCCACACCAAGGATGTCCTCCATCACGGTGTCGCTAAACTGGCCCTGGAACGCCACGTTGTGGATAGAGAACACGGTCTTGACGCGGTCGTACAGCGGCAGGCCCTGGTAGAACTCGCGCAAGAACACGGGCGCCAGTGCCGTCTGCCAGTCGTTGCAGTGCAGGATGTCGCACTCAAAACCGGCCGGCAGGTGCTGCAGACTCTCGGTGATGGCCTTGGAGAAGAACGCAAAGCGCTCGCCGTCATCAAAGAAGCCGTACGGATAGTCGCGCGCAAAGTAGCGCTCGTTGTCGATGAACATATAGGTGACGCCGTCGTGCTCGAGCTTCTCGAGACCGCAGTACTCGTTGCGCCAGCCCAGGCTCACGTAAAAGTCGGAGAAGTGCTCCATCTGCGCCTTGTACTCGTCCTTGATGGTGGCGTACTTGGGCACCATGACGATGACCTCGGCGCCGGCGCGCACAAGCGCCGCGGGCAGCGAGCCCGCCACGTCGCCCAGGCCACCGGTCTTTACAAACGGTGCGCACTCGGCCGAGGCAAACACGATCTGCATCTTTTTGCTGGAATCTGCCATATTGTCTCCCATGTTGCAATTCGAGAATAGCCGCCTGGCGCTAACCGGGCGGCTATTCTACATGTTACGAGCGATGTTGCGGTGCCAACGTTAACGTACGATGGTGGTGTCGGAAGTTAACGGAGCCTTGCCCAGCACCAGGATGTTCTCGGGCGTGCCGCGAAGCTCGGTGTTGGTGGGAACCACGTTGTTTTTGTCCAGAATGGCGTTCTCGACGCGGGCGCCGCTCTTGATGATGCAGCTCTGGTTGATGATCGAGTTGGTCACCGAAGCGCCTTCCTCGACCACGACGCCGCGCGACAGGATCGAGTTGCGCACGGTGCCCTTGATGATGCAGCCGGCCGAGATGATCGAGTTGCACGCGTGGCTGCCGGTCGCATAGCGCGAAGGCGGCACGTCGTGAGCCTTGGTCAGGATCGGGCGCTCGGGGTCAAAGAGCTGGTCGGCCACGGTCTGGTCGAGCAGGTCCATGCTACGGCGATACAGCGACTTTTCGCTAAACACGCCCACGACCTCGCCCTTGTACTCGTAGCTGCACACGTCGATGTTGCCAAAGTCGCCCTGGAGTGCCTCGAGCAGGTCCAGATAGTCGGCGGCCTGGTAGTGGTCGATGATCTCGAGGAGCGTCTCGCGGTTGACGATGCAGCAGTCCATGGAGGCGTTATCGCCGTACGCGACGCCGGCGCTCACGCCCGTCAGGCGGCCGTTCTCGTTAATCTCGAGTTTGGTCTCGTCATCGACGTTGCGCGTGGCCTTGCAGTACACCACGGTCATCTGGGCGCCGGAGTTCTCGTGCGCCTCGATGATGGTGTTAAGGTCCATGTTAAAGATGATGTTGGTGCCCATCATCACAACATAGGGATTCTCCGAGCGCTGGAACAGCGTCTTGTTGGAGATGATGTCGCGCAGCAGGAAGCGCATGCCGCCCTTGGTGGTGCCATACGCGTTGCCGGGCACCATGAACAGGCCGCCCTTCTTGCGGTCTAGGCCCCAGTCCTTGCCCGAGCCCACGTGGTCGATCAGCGAGCGGTAGTTACCCGGCATGACGACACCGACGGTCTTAATGCCGGCATTCATCATGTTGGAGAGCGGAAAGTCGATCAGGCGGTAGCGGCCCAAAAACGGAACGGACGCGATGGGGCGGTCCTTGAGCAGGACGCTGCCGTAGGTCGAAGAGTAGTTAGCGGTGATGTAACCGATGGCCTTGCGATTGATCATCGGATCATTCCCCCTTCCCGATAACGACGTCATTTCCAACGACGGCCGTATCCTTGGTGGTATCGACAGAGCCGAGCTTCACGCCCTCTTCGACCGTGGAGTTCTCGCCCAAAATAGCGCGGCAGATGTGCGCGCCGCTCTTAACGTGCGCACCCGGCAGCAGCACGGAGTCCTCGACCACGGCGCGCTCCTCGATGATGACATCGGTCGAAAGGATCGAGTGGCGAGCGGTGCCGTAGATCTTGCACCCGTTGGAGACCAGGCAGTCGTCCAGACGGCCGTCCGGGCCAATGTAGTGCGGCGGACGCGTGGTGATGTTGGACATGATGGGGAAGTTCTTGTCAAACAGGTCGAACTCGGGGTTGTTGCCCAGCAGGTCCATCGAGGTCTCGTGGAAGCTGGCGATGGTGCCGACATCCTTCCAAAAGCCGTGGAACTCGTAGCTGTACAGGCGCTTGTTCTCGCCGAGCAGCTTTGGGATGATGTCCTTGCCAAAGTCGTGGCTCGAGCGCTGGTCCAGAGCGTCCTCCTCGAGCGCCTCGATCAGCACGTCGGCCGAGAAGATGTAGATGCCCATGGACGCAAGGTTCGAATCGGGCTTCTCGGGCTTCTCGGTGAACTTGGTGATGCGGCCGTCCTCGGGGTCGGTGGTCAGGATGCCAAAGCGGCTGGCCTCCTCCCACGGCACGGGCATAACGCTCACCGTGAGGTCGGCGTTGTTCTCAATGTGCGTCTTGAGCATCTTGCGGTAGTCCATGCGATACAGGTGATCGCCCGAAAGAATCAGAACGTACTTGGGGTCGTTGGCCTTGATGTAGTCGAGGTTCTGCGTAATGGCGTCGGCCGTGCCCGCATACCAGGCGCCGCCGGTTTGCGTCTCGTACGGCGGCAGAATCGACACGCCGCCGTCGCGGCTGTCCAGATCCCACGCCTCGCCAGAGCCCACGTAGGCATGCAGCAGGTAGGGACGGTACTGCGTCAGAACGCCCACCGTGTCGATGCCCGAGTTGGAGCAGTTGGAGAGCGAAAAGTCGATAATGCGGAACTTGCCACCAAAGCTAACCGCCGGCTTTGCGATCTTTTGGGTGAGTGCCCCCAATCGGCTGCCCTGTCCTCCTGCGAGGAGCATCGCGATGCATTCTTTCTTACTCATCGATTTCTCCTTCTGTCATCGATGTTCCTAAACCCATTAGCGACGGGCGCGGCGCTCGGTCGCGCCCGTCGAGTAATGCCGTGCGGCAAAGGGAGCTCGCGCGCCTTTACGCGTGCCAGATCTCGTCGCGGTACTCGCGAATGGTGCGGTCGCTCGAGAACCAGCCGGAGGAGGCGGTGTTGAGCAGAGCCTTGCGGTTCCAGGTCTCCTGGTCGCCGTAGCTGCCGGTGAGCTTCTCCCAGGCGTCGACGTAGCTGCGGAAGTCTGCCATGACCAGGTCGGGGTCGTTGTTGTTCATGAGCTCGTTGTAGATGCTCTCGAAGTTGCCCGAAAGACCCGCAAAGGTGTTGTCCTTGAGCTCGTCCATCACGCGGCCCAGACGCTCGCGATCGTTGTTGAGCGTATCCCACGCAAAGTAGCTGTTCGACGCCCAGAGCTGCTCGACCTCGGGAGCGGTCAGGCCAAAGATGGCCTCGTTCTCGCGGCCGGCCAGGTCGGCGATCTCGATGTTGGCGCCGTCGAGGGTGCCCAGCGTAATGGCGCCGTTCATCATGAGCTTCATGTTGGACGTGCCCGAGGCCTCCTTGCCGGCCGTGGAGATCTGCTCCGAGATCTCGGCGGCGGGGTAGATGAGCTGGGCGTTGCTCACGCGGAAGTTGGGGATAAAGCAGACCTTCATGACCTCGTTGACGCGGGCATCATTGTTGATGACGTCGGCCACGGAGTTAATGAGGCGGATGGTCTCCTTGGCAAAGGTGTAGCTCGAGGCAGCCTTGCCGCTAAAGATGAAGGTCGTCGGCGTCACGTGGAAGTTGGGATCGGCGATGCGACGGTTGTAGATGTCCATCACCTTCATGATGTTCATGAGCTGGCGCTTGTAGGCGTGGAAGCGCTTCACCTGGACATCGAAGACGGTGTTGGGGTCAATGACCAGACCGGTCTCGGCCTTAACGTAGGCGGCCAGGCGCTCCTTGTTGGCGCGCTTGGAGGCACCCACGGCCTTGAGGAACTCGGTGTCGTTCTGGAACTCCTTGAGCTTTTCCAGCTCAAAGGCGTCCTTGAGCCAGCCATCGCCAATGGCCTCGGTCACGAGCTTGGCGTAGGTCGGGTTGGCCTCGGCAAAGAAGCGACGGTGCGAGATGCCGTTAGTCTTGTTGTTGAACTTCTCGGGCGTCAGGGCATAGAAGTCCTTGAGCACGATGTTCTTGATGATGTCGGAGTGGATCTTGGCCACACCGTTGACGCTGTGGCTGCAGATCACGGACAGGTTGGCCATGCGAATCTCGCCGTCCCACAGAATGGCGGTCTGGCGCAGACGCTCCTGCCAGCCCTCCTGCGTGGTGTCGAACGACTCGTGCCAACGACGGCTGATCTCGTCGATGATCTGGTACACGCGGGGAAGGAGCTTAGAGAACGTACCGATGGGCCACTTCTCCAGAGCCTCGGGCAGGATGGTGTGGTTGGTGTAGCTCACGACCTGCGTCACGATGTTCCAAGCGTCATCCCACTCGAGCTTCTTCTCGTCGATGAGAATACGCATGAGCTCGGGGCCGCACATGGCGGGGTGCGTGTCGTTGGTGTGGATGGCCACAAACTGCGGCAGCAGCTCCCAGTTCGCGCCGTGCTCCTTCTCGAAGGTGTCGAGCAGGCTGTAGATGCCGGCCGAAACAAACAGGTACTCCTGCTTCAGGCGCAGCAGACGGCCGTGCTCGCCGGCGTCGTTGGGGTAGAGGATGGCGCTGATGGCCTCGGCCTCGGCGCGCTCGGCGTCGGCCAGGGCGTAGTCGCCGCGGTTGAAGGCCTCCAGGTCAAAGTGCTCCTCGACCGGCTCGGCAGCCCAGACGCGCAGCTTGTTGACAGTCTCGCCGGCATAGCCCACCACGGGGATGTCATAAGGGACGGCCAGGATGTCCTGCGTGTCCACCGTGCGGTAGAACGTGCGGCCGTCCTCCTCAAAGCCCTCAACATGGCCACCAAACTTGATGGTCACGGCCTTGTCCTGACGACGGACCTCCCAGGGATAGCCGTGGGTGAGCCACTCGTCGGTGGTTTCGACCTGGCTGCCGTTGACAATCTCCTGCTTAAACAGACCGTAGCGGTAGCGCATACCGTTGCCGTAGCCGGCAATGCCCTCGGCTGCCATGGAATCCAGGAAGCATGCGGCCAGACGGCCCAGGCCACCGTTGCCCAGAGCCGGATCGGGCTCCTGGTTCTCGATGACGGACAGGTCAAAGCCCATGTCGTCGAGCGCCTCGGCGACCATGTCGCGCACGCCAAAGTTGAGCAGGTAGTTGTCGAGCAGGCGACCGATCAAAAACTCGATCGAGAAGTAGTACACGCGCTTCTTGCCCTCGGCGGTGGCGCGGGCGTCGCTCTTGGTGGCAACGGTGCGTGCCTTCTCGGCCACGAGCTTGGCCAGGGCGTTAAAGCGGTCGAGGTCGCTCGCGGCCTCGACACTCTTGCCGCTAATGCTCATGACGGCATCGCGATAGAGCTCGGTAAACTCCTGCTTGTTGTCGAAGATCTTATTCATACGTTCCTTTCCCCCGGGGATGTTTCTCCCGGAACGGTTATGACTTGTATCCTACGCCCCGTCGGGGCGGGTGATTACAGCTGTAACGGCTTTGTTACGCATCCTTGGCAGACGGCTTAACAGAAGCAGACTTGGCCTTGGTAGCGGCCTTTTTGGCAGCCGGATTCTTGGCCGTGGTGGCTTTAGCAGCGGGCTTTGCGGCAGCCTTAGCCTTGGCCTTGGTCGTCGTAGCCTTTGCCTTAGCCGGAGCCTTCTTGGCGGCCGCAGGGTTGGGCTTCACCGAGGACGTGCGCTTCTTGGGCGCAGCCTTGGGAGTCTCGACCACCGGCGGCTTGTAGCTGCTGGGACCACGGCGCTTAAGCACCACGCCTGCCAGGCCGGGCACCTTAATCTCAATGGAGTCCATCTGCCCGTTCCAGGGATAGGGCTCGCTCGAGCAGGTGTAGGGTTCCTCACCGGCGTATCCGCTGCCGCCAAACTCGGGACGGTCGGAGTCAAAGATGACCTCCCAGTCGCCCTCGCGCGGCACGCCCACGCGGAAGCTCTCGTAGCTCGCCGGGTCAAAGTTGATCAGGATCACCAGGTCGTCGTCGATGTCCTCGCCCTGGCGCACAAAGCTCACGATGGACTGCTTGGAGTTGTCCGCGTCGATCCAGGTAAAGCCGTCGTCGGTGTAGCCACGCTCGTACAGGGCGGGCTCTGCGGTGTATAGGTGATTGAGCGCCTTAATGAACGCCTGATGATGACGGTGAGTCTCGTACTCCTCGGTCAGGAACCACTGGATGGACTCGTAGTAGCGCCACTCAATAAACTGGCCGATCTCGTTGCCCATAAAGTTGAGCTTGGCACCGGGGTGCGTCATCTGGTAGAAGGCAAGCGTGCGCAGGCCGGCAAACTGGCGCCACCAGTCGCCCGGCATGCGGCCGATCAGCGAGCACTTGCCGTGCACGACCTCGTCGTGGCTCAGCGGGCAAATGAAGTTCTCGGTAAAGGCGTACATGATGGAGAACGTGAGCAGCCCGTGGTTGCCGGGGCGCCACGGAAAATCGGTCTGCATGTAGTGCAGGGTGTCGTTCATCCAGCCCATGTCCCACTTGTAGTGGAAGCCCAGGCCGCCGTCCTGCGGCGGGTAGGTCACGAGCGGCCACGCGGTGGACTCCTCGGCCATCATCATCACGTCGGGGAAGTGGGCCTCCACGGCGCAGTTGACCTGACGGATAAACGCGCTGGCGTCCAGGTCCTCCTCGGTACCGTACTTGTTGAACTTCTTTTGGCCGGGATCGTCAATGCCAAAGTTGAGGTACAGCATGCTGGACACACCGTCCATGCGGATGCCGTCCACGTGGAAGTTCTCGAGCCAGTACAGCACGTTGGAGACCAGGAAGGAGCGGACCTCGCCGCGGGCGAAGTCGAACTTGTGCGTGCCCCAGTTGGGGTGAATCTCGTGCTCAAACAGCATGTGGCCGTTAAAGGTGGCAAGGCCGTGGGAGTCGGCGCAAAAACCGCCGGGCACCCAGTCCATGATCACGCCAATGCCCGCCTCGTGGCATGCATCGATAAAGTGCATGAGCTGCTGCGGGTTGCCGTAGCGCGACGTGGCGGCGTAGTAACCGGTCGTCTGGTAGCCCCAGGAGCCATCGAAGGGATGCTCCATAAGCGGCATGACCTCGATATGCGTGTAGCCCATGTCGCGCACGTAGTCCACGAGCTCCACCGACAGGTCGTCGTAGGTGTAGAACTCGCCGCGTTGCGCGGGGAAGGGATCCATGGGGCCGGGATAGTTGCCAAACTCGTCTGGATCGCCCTGCGGCGCGTCGCCGTGGCGCTTCCACGAGCCAATATGCACTTCGTAGATGTTAAGGGGCTGAGACATGTGGTTGTGGCCGGCACGGCGCTTGAGCCACGCTGCGTCGTTCCACTTATAGCCATCGAGGGTCCACAGCACGCTGGCGGTACCCGGAGGGCACTCGGCCTTAAAGGCGTACGGATCGGCCTTGTAGAGCTTTTCGCCCTCGTTGGTCTCGATGAGGTACTTATAGAGCTGGCCCTGCTCGGCGCCAGGAATAAAGCCTTCCCAAATAGCGCTCGTATGCACGGGCACCAGCGGGTTGGCTTGCTCATCCCAGTCGTTAAATTCGCCAATGACGTGAACGCTCTTTACGTCGGGTGCCCAAACGCAAAAGCGCCAGCCGCGCGTACGGTTCTGCGTGTCGGGGTGCGCGCCCATCTTTTCCCAGCTGCGCTCCCACATACCGATGCCAAACAGATAGACATCGTCCTTGGTGAGCTCCGGTGCGTGCGGGGCGGCTTTGCGGGTAGCAGGCTTTTTGGTTGCTGGCTTTAGCTTTGTATCGCTCACGTTTGATCCCATCATGACGCGGCAGCGTGTTGCCTTGGTGACTAGATGCGAAAGATCCAAGGCTGCACGAATCGAAGGGACGGCGATAGTTCTATGATTCGTTCCACCTCGCGTGCTCGGTGGAACTTTCGGCACGAAATACGATAACACCTGTTCGTTACTTTTATGGAGAAAAGTGGATTTGCGGCGGCGTTTAATCGGCGAGCGCCATGTTTAGACCACTGGCAGAATTGCCGTGGTAAAACTCTTGACAGTTTTACCAAATAGGGTTTCTAGACTATTAGATTGACGTTTGGTAAAACGTTTTTAGCAGGTTGTTTACCATTTGACATCGAAAGGTACGTTTATGTCCCAGACCGCCGCTCCCAATGTTGCTTTTATTTTCGATTGCGACGGCACGCTGGTTAATAGCACCCCCGTCTGGGGCTATGCGCAGCCCGAGTTATTACGCCGTCATGGCATTGATGTAACGGTCGACGATTTTGCCCAGTTTGAACATCTTTCGCTGGAGGACGAGTGCCAGGCCTACCACGACACGTGGGGCATTGGCGCGAATGGCGAGGAGCTGTATCGCGAGCTGGGCGAGATTTTGATCGATGGCTACTCCAAGGTGCCGCCGCGCGAGGGCCTGCTTGCATTATTGGAGCAGGCGAAGGCGGCGGGCATTGCCATGTGCGTTGCCACATCCACGCCGGCCGAGCTGGTTACGTCTGCGCTTGCTGGTGCTGGCCTTGATCGCTATATGGAGTTTATTACCACGACGGGCGAGGCGGGGCGCTCCAAGCAATTCCCCGATGTGTACGAGCTGGCGTTGCGTCGCCTGGAAGAGCGCCACGGGCACAAGTTTGATCGCGCCTGGGTGTTTGAGGACGCGGTCTTTGGGCTTAAGAGCTCCAGCACCGCTGGATTTAAACGCGTGGGCATCTATGACCCGCACGGCCGTATGGAGCGCGACGAGGTGCGTGCCAACTGCGACATCTTTATCGACAGCTATGAGGACCTGGATCTGGCCCGCGTGCTTTCGTTTGAGGGCTAGGCGAGGGCCGTGGGTTGTAAGGTATTAGTAGTTTGCGGCTCGCCGGTGCTGGCGAGCCCCGAGTTGCTGCGCCAGCTGGCGGGGGAGTGCGACCACGTTGTCGCCGTGGACCGCGGGCTCGATGCGCTGCTGGGCGCGGGGCTAGGCTGCGACGTCTACGTGGGCGACGCCGACACCGTAAGCGATGAGGGACGTGCTTTGGTCGATGCCGCTGCCGTTTTTGAAGTAGAGCGCCACAACCCATACAAGGACTACACCGATCTGGCGCTGGCGCTCGATTCCGTCCGCCGTCGCTGGCCGGGTGCCGAGGTTGTTACGACCTGCGCCACCGGAGGCCGTCCCGACATGGCACTGTCGGTACTGGGCCTGCTCGCGGGATACGTAGATGCCCCCGTCTGGATCGCCGAGGACAAGGTGGTTGCGCGCATCCTCCACGCAGGCGAATCATGGACCATTGAGGGCGCCGAGGGCATGACGTTCTCCATCATCGCCATCGCCCCCAACACCGAGGTAAGTGAACACGGTCTTGAATGGGAGCTAGATCACAGCCCCCTCGGCCTGTTAGCCGACACGGGCATTAGCAACATAGTCCGATCCACCGCAGAGATCGAAGTCCACACCGGCACCGCCATCGGGTACCTTTACAAGTAGGGTCCATCGCATCAGGGTTTTATCGGGACGGTGGATAGAAATAATCGCTCGAAGAGTGATTATTTCTGCCCCGTCCCAGGAAAACCCGTAAGTAAGACAATCAATCCAAAATTCCCCCTTGCATCCCCGAAGATCTTCCCCTATAGTATCTCCTCGTTACGGGGGCGTAGCTCAGCTGGGAGAGCGCTTGACTGGCAGTCAAGAGGTCAGGGGTTCGATCCCCCTCGTCTCCACCATCGTGAATTCAAAAGGCCACCGGGTATCTGGTGGCCTTTTTCATACCCATCAACCCACAAACCAAAGTGATGCGTTCACTCGCGCCCTCCCCGCAAAAAGTTGCGCAATTACCTTCCCGGTTTTGTACAAAGTTTGTTAGCCAAACTTAATAGTTTGAGCAATTCACGCCGCCAGCAATACAACTCAGGCAGTGCTCACCAACCCACACACACCCATAAACCTGCGGCAATGTGCGCAAGACGGCACAATATCCCCCATAACCACGGCAAATAAACAATATGTTGCTCAACACACCCCAAAACGCATGGGTCACCTGCTGTGCTAGGATACCTAACGTTACATGGGTTCAACTGTGCTCACGGCTCCAGCAAGCCGCAATGCACAGGGTCGATCAGCATCCGGCCGTAACGGCGGTGCCAGAAAAACCACGAGCTCCAATAGCGTCGTCATGCGTATCGCTTTGAATGACTTTGTTCTTGTCTGTGTGCAAGCTGTACTTTCGAATCGATATTTCATGACAAATCGCAGCAGTTCTGCAGCTGTTCGCGTGCGGTCCAGTTTTGTTCCCGCTTGACTGGGCCGCACGCAGCCAGCTGGGGACGCGGTCTTATTTGCGATACACGTCCGCGTCTCTAGCAGCTGCTTTTATACATACCGTTCACGGTGGGGCAGAGCCACGTGCTTGTCTAACTGGGCTCAGGGTTTGAATATGGAGCGCCTTCGCGCACAAGCGCCCTGGCGAAGCCATACCCAAACCCCGTGAGCCACACGTAAGACAGCAAGGGGGTGGTGCTCGTGTGGTATGTGATCCAGGTCATTAACGGTCGCGAAGACGTAATGCGCGAGCGCATCGAGCGCGTGGTGCCGGCGAGCGCCATGCAGGAGCTCTTTTATCCCCAATATCAAACCGAGATTAAGATACACGGCGAATGGGTCAATACGACCAAGCCACTCTTTCCCGGTTACCTTATCTGCGACACGGCAGATCCCCGCACCGTGCAACAGTATCTGCTGCGCATGGACGACTTTGCCCGGGTGTTATCCCAGGACGGTCAGTTTGTGCCGCTGGCAAAAGAAGAGGTTCAGCTTATTGGCGGCTTTACGCATAGGGGAGACCGCGTAGTGCCCATGAGCGAGGCCTTAAAAGACGGCGATCAGGTCGTAGTGACGGCAGGTCCGCTGCTGGGCCACGAGGGCCTTATCAAAACCATTAACAGACGCAAGAGCACTGCTTATTTGGAGCTCGACATGTGCGGCCGACGCGTAACTACGCGCGTTGGCCTCGCCGTGCTTTCAAGCGAGCAGCGCGTCATGCGAAACCTAAAAAAGGCGATCGCCTAGCTGCAGGCGACTGCTTAACGGAACAGGAAGGACCCTCGGGGGCGGGGACATAGTGTTGGAAGAGAACGTGCAAAACAATCAAATGGGGGATGCGGCAGCGCTCGCTGTCACGCTTGAGGACAGGTGCGAGGCTGCAAAGCTTAACAACGTCGGAAAGCATGAGCCTAAGCTGTCGGAGAACGGTATCCCGGCCGACGTGCTGGAAAAGTTGTTGCCCGGTGACGACATTATTGAACTAGAAGAACCCGTCGTAAACGGTGGGTTCTTCTATCGCTTTATCAAGCGCTTTTTTGATGTTGTCTCCTGCGGTTGTGCGCTCATTATTCTTGCGATTCCGATGGCTGTTATTGCCATCAAGATTAAGTCCGAGTCCGAAGGCCCTGTCATTTACGCACAGCGTCGCGTTGGCAAGGACGGCAAGGTCTTTAATATTTATAAGTTCCGCAGCATGTATACCGATGCTGAATCTCGTGGTGCCCAGTGGGCTCAGGACGAAGATCCGCGCGTAACGCCATTTGGCAAGTTTATGCGCAAGACGCGCCTAGATGAGATTCCGCAGTTCTGGAATGTTTTTAAGGGCGATATGAGCCTTATTGGTCCGCGTCCGGAGCGTCCTGCCTTTTGCGATGAGTTCGAAAAGCGAATCCACGGTTGGCACTACCGCACCAAGATTCGTCCGGGTATCTCCGGACTTGCCCAAGTGACGGGCGGCTACGACCTGCTTCCCAGCGAGAAGGTCATGTTTGACCTTCAGTACATTAAATCGAGAAACATCAAGATGGACGTTGTGATCATGCTTAAGACGCTTGGTGTTGTGAGCACTGGAGAAGGTGCAAGGTAATGCGTTTACTCTTCTTGACAGATAGCTATCGACCCAGTCGATCCGCCTGTGCCAATCGCGTCAGCGTCCTTGTTCGGGCTATGCTTGACGCGGGAATTGATGTTCAGGTTCTTTCTTCAAGTGACAGTCTTCTCGGTGCTCCGGAAAATTACGAAAAGCCCGATTTTGTTACGTTTTTTGAAACATTCCCGCTTCAAGAAAAAACGCTAGTCAATCGTTTAAAGAATAACTTTGGAGGCCAACGGGAGTCTATTAAAGTTGCTGATGGCATGGGTGATTTTGATGTCGTGCTTTGCACGACTCCTCCGTTGCTTTTGACAACTTCGGCGATTTCTATTGCAAAAAAGAAGAACGCAAAACTAGTTTTAGATGTTCGGGATATTTGGCCAGATGTGGCAATCGAAATGGGCACTTTTAAACCAAATAGCCTTTATGGACGATTCTTTTCCCATATTGCAAAGCGTGGTTTTAAAGCAGCGGATATGGTAACGACGGTCTCGGCTGGAAAAGTCACTAAACTAGCATCTCGAATCTGCAAGGCAGGTTCATCGGTCCAATTAGTTCCCAATGGCATTGATGAATCGTTTGTTGAATCTACAGAAGATAAAGCCGTCGTTGATCAATTTAATCTGGATAAAGGCACCGTATGTTCTTATGTGGGCAATATCGGACTTGCACAGGGCTTGGGAACGCTTCTAGATATTGCTGCAGTGCGGCCGAATATTCGATTCCTTCTATTTGGAACTGGTGCAGACAAGCAAAAGCTTGAAGACAGAGTTCACGAAGAAGGTATTACAAACGTAGAGTTTTGCGGCACTGTTGACGCGGCTGGTGTATATACCGTATTAAAGCATTCGGCGTTAGCCTATGTCCCTTTGGTCAGCTCGAGGCTTAAAGACAGCATTCCAACCAAACTTTATGAATGTATTGCATGTGGTTGTCCGGTTCTTCTTGCAGCCCAAGGCGACTCCGTTGACTTGCTTGAGGAAAGTGGCCTTGGTAAACATGCTGCCCCTGAAGATCTAAAAGGGTTGCTTCGAGAGTTCGATGCCTTGATTGAACAAAAATATACTGAGGAAGAAAAGCGAAATGCTGCCGCTCGAATGCTATCAGAGCATTCGAGACAAAAGGCGGCTTGTGAATTCGCTGAGTTGCTGCTGGCTGAATTCGAGGGCGATTGCTGATAATGAAATTGCCCAGTATCCAAAAAGCGCTTCTATACGCAAGAACCATTCGTCGCATGAAGCCCTCCATGATTGGCTCTAGACTAAAAGTGCTTCACAAAGTGCCTTTAACGGTTCCTCCGCGTATTCAGTATTTAAGCTTAGCTATACCTAGTCTAGACTGCGACGAAATTTACGCTGGCCGGTTCGATGTCGATTCGCTGGCTCGAAATGAATTCTTTCTCATCAATGAGAGGCATAAGGTAGATCTTTCGTGCTGGAGTGTTCCTGAGGCCTCTCATTTATGGAATTTTAATCTTCATTATTTCGAATTTTGCATTCCTCTGGCAGCACGCTATGCATTGGGCGGAGACCGAGAGGATGCCGATCAATTTAAGAGACTTGTTCTCACTTGGATTGCGACATGCAAATATCCGCTTGGCGATGCTTGGCATCCTTATACAATTTCTCTAAGGCTCGTCAATTGGCTTATCTGTATAGATTTGTTTGGTGATGCGCTGGCGGAAGACTCCATTTTTATGGAAACGGTATTTGAGAGTATGTATCACCAATACCGTCACCTGCTTGCAAATCAAGAAAAGCACCTGTTAGCAAATCATTATTTTGAAAATCTAAAGACGATCATTATTTGTGCGCTAATGTTTGGTGAAAATGATGTGCTGTCGACTGTTGAGCGTGATTACATAAAACAGCTTGACGAGCAAATACTTCCAGACGGCGTGCACTTTGAACGTTCCATGATGTACCACAAGCTTATTCTTGAGGGCTTGTTGCGTGTGGAGCTGGCATATCGCTCGATTGGCAAATCCGCGCCAACAAAGGTGGCCACAAAAGTCAAGCAAATGCTCGACGCCATGGCTTCAATTGAGCGGGGTATGGGGAAGACGCCATTCTTTAACGACGCTGCTGACGGTGTTGCAAAGGAATGTGAGCCACTCATTCATGCGTGCCGGAATATTTATGGCTACGAGCCCGATTACAACAAGACTGCCTTCCCTGACTCCGGCTTCTACAAGTTCTACGATGACACCGCCGCCTTGGTTTTCTTCGCGGGGGAGCCCTGTCCGTCCTACATGCTGGGTCACGCCCACTGCGACCTGCTAAGCTTCGAGCTTTCGCTTGACGGCAGGCCAGCGATCGTAAACTCGGGCACCTATGCCTACCAGAGCGAGCTGAGGCCTTTCTTCCGCAGCACGGCTGCGCATAACACGGCGACCATCGATGGCGATGAGCAGATGGAACTCTGGGCCGAACACCGTGTCGCGCGCGGCGTGAGTGATGTTTGCGTTGAGGAAAATAACGGCCATTGCATCGTCGCGAGTTTCCGTAACTTTAAGGGGCATCTACATCGTCGCAGGGTCGAGTTGCGTGACGGCCAGCTTACCGTTAAGGATTCGACTGACAGGCCGAACGCTGAGGTCATACAAAGATTTCATCTTTTGTTGCCTAATAGTTTTGCTATTAAAGCATGCAATTCTTGTCTTAAATCGACGTACAAATCGATCTACTCTGCAGGATTCGGTTTGCAGTGTCCAATCACCGAAGTCGACCTTGCTGAACCTAAAGAGACAGGCGTGATAATAGCTTTTGAAAGGCGAGATGTTGAATAACCCTTTATACATTGGTAGCTTTCCACCACCCTACGGTGGCGTGACCGTTAAGAACGCGCTGCTGTTTGAAGCGATCTCCGAGAAGATGCAGCTTGACAAGCTCAATCTTATGGATGTGAAACACCATGATTTAGCTGCTATTGCGGCGTTTGCTAAGGCGGTTACAGGACGAAATGGCGTTCTCCTTATTGGAGTTAGTTCTGATTGGCGTAGGCGAATAACAGATTTTCTTTATCGCTTTAACAGGTCGAAGATGAGCAGATCGTTACTCTTCGTTATGGGCGGAATGGTGCCCAACGACGAAGCGTATGCAAAGCGACTTGGGTGCTATAGGTGCGTTTTTGTTGAAACGCAGGGGATGCGCGAGGCATTTGAGCGGGCTGGAACGCGGAATGTGGCGGTATACCCGAATTGCAGGAAACGTCCTGCTACGCCCTGCCATGTGCGTAAAACTGACAAGAGGGGGGTTCGCCTAGTGTATTTCTCGCTGATTAGCGAGGATAAAGGCGCACAGCTCACTATTGATGCCGCCAAGGAACTATCTAATTGTTCTTTCACTTTTTACGGACCTATCGATGCGCCATACAAAGAGAAGTTTATGCGGGAAGTTGCGTGTCTTCCTAATGTAGAGTACCGGGGGTTATTTGACTCGGTGTCTGGGGATGTCGTTTCGGAACTCAATCAGTATGATATTCATCTGTTTCCAACGATGTGCCCTAACGAAGGTGTACCCGGGGTCATCGTTGAAACGAAACTTGCTGCGGTTCCTACGATTGCGTCTAATCGCGGCTATAACAGTGAGCTTATCAATAACGGCAAAGATGGCGTACTGACTTGCAGGGACACGGTTGATGAGCTGGTCGATGTCATATCGAGCCTGGCAGCCTCTCCAGAACAGCTTGATTCGATGAAGGAAGCGGCGCTGCTCTCTGCTGATTTCTTCTACGTCGAACGGTATTTGGACACGATTTCGGAAGTTCTTCAGGAGCGGTGAGATGGCGGACTGCAAGATAAGATGCGCGCTCTTTTCACTCGTGGAAGAGGCTAGGGACGCTGATCTGGTGCTTGATGTCGCTTCTACTTAGCTTAAGGTTGAGTTTCACTTTCCGGTCGCATAGAGAAGATTTCTGAGCATCGGACAATAGTGGCAGATGCTCCATCCGCTGTGAGTAAATGCTGCCACCGTCCGGAGATTGTCGAAGACAGAGAAGATGGCGCCGTGCTTGAGGTGTGCGGTGCAGTTAGTCTTCTAGATTTCATGTCTGGTCTTTCTACTGACCCTTCTCGGCTTGACCGGATGAAAACTACTGTGTTCGCTTCGGTGGACCGTTTTATATAGGTCATTACGTCGACATAAACTTCTCAAAGTTGGCGGAATGAAAGCAATAAGACTGCAAATACAAATCTAAAAGAAAGGTAAGTAACAATGGTTAACGTTATCGGTCTCGGCTACATCGGCCTGCCCACCGCCCTCATGATGGCATCCCACGGCGTGGAGGTCGTGGGCACGGATTACAACGAGGAGCTCGTCGCCACGCTCAACGCCGGCAAGACTACCTTCAAGGAGGAGGGCCTAGACGAGCTGTTCGCCGACGCCCTGAAGTCCGGAATCAAGTTCTCCACCGACTACCAGGTCTGCGACACCTACATCGTCTCGGTCCCCACTCCCTACGACAAGCTAGACAAGAAGATCGACCCCTGCTACGTCGTGGCGGCCTGCAAGACCGTCCTCGAGGTCGCGCCCGAGGGCGCCGTGCTCGTAGTCGAGTCCACCGTTTCGCCCAACACCATCGACCGCTTCGTTCGCCCGCTGCTCACAGAGGCTGGCCGCGGTGACGTCAGGCTCGTCCATGCCCCCGAGCGCATCATCCCGGGCAACATGGTCTACGAGCTGCTGCACAACAACCGCACCATCGGCGCCGACGACCCCGAGGTGGGCGAGGCCGTGGCGAAGGTCTACGCCAGCTTCTGCCAGGGCGAGATCTCCGTCACCGATATCCGCACCGCCGAGATGACCAAGGTCGTCGAGAATACCTTCCGCGCGGTGAACATCGCCTTCTCCAACGAGCTCGCCAAGATCTGCCGTATCGGCGGCATGGACGTCGCCGAGGTCATCCGCATCGCGAACAAGCACCCGCGCGTGAACATCCTCAACCCCGGCCCGGGCGTCGGCGGCCACTGCATCCCGGTCGCCCCGTGGTTCCTGGTCGGCGACTACCCCGAGACGGCCAACTTCATCCGCCTCGCCCTGCAGACGAACGCCTCCATGCCCGAGTACGTCATGCACCGGGCCCACGAGGTCATGGCGGAGCGCGGCATCACCGACGCCTCGAAGGTCGGCATCTACGGCCTCACCTACAAGGAGAACGTCGACGACGTCCGCGAGTCCCCGACGCTGCAGATGCTCGAGTCCATGTCCGAGCACCTCTGCGCCGGCTCCGTCAAGGTCTACGACCCGTGGGTCGAGCGCGACGAGGTTCCCGGCCAGGTCCATTCCATGGAGGAGTTCTTGGACGGTCTGGAGATGGTGATCGTGATGGTCGGCCACTCCCAGATCAAGGACAACCCCAGCATCTTCGGCGATCGAGTTCTCATCGACCCGCGCAACGTTTGCGGCGTCGGCGAGAACGTCTACAAGCTGTAAAGGGGAGACGTGACAGCATTCGAAGTGGCAAGGGGCGTGAATTAGTTGCTTTTACTGACGGCATTTGCGCTTGCGGCGAATACTGCCTATGCAGCTAAAAACCCCGAGCGGGGACTTGCATTCTATTTAATATTAGTTTTAATATGGCCGGTATCGACGATTGCAGGGCTGCACTGTTCGTACGAACTCCTAGGTTTTGTGCCAGTATTTTTCGCATTGTTCTGCAAGAAATACGACAGCATCACCATAGGCAAGCTCCCCGTACTTTGGTTGTATTTCCTTTTTGCTGTAATAAGCACGGCATACTCAGCCATATTTAATGATGGTCAGATTCAATGGTTCAGCATGCTCGGTGTTATTCGTCTTCTGCTGCTTCTTGATATCTCGCTGGCTCTTTTGAGCCGTGATTCAATCACTGCTATTATTAGCGTTGTTGTTGCTATAAACGCTGTGGTGGTTACTTGGCAGTTGATTGATCCGTCGGCCGGAACCTTGACGGCTCAACTTTATGCAAAAGAGTCGGCCCAGGCTTTGGTTCAAAGCAACACGAATTATGCGATGAGCAGGTTAACAGGGACATTCAACAATGTGGTACCCAATGCGCTATTTCACATTGTCGCATTCAATGTATTCCTCACAAGGATGCTCAATCGCGGTGGCGATTTTCAATCTCTCGCAATGATGGGTTTGACGGCATATTGTGGCTTGATGGCCGCCTCGAAAGCTTATCTCGGCGGACTTATCGTCTCAGTCATTGCTTGGGTTGTATTTTTGTTTATATGGAAGCAAGCTAACGCACATGTGTTTCAGCTTAAAACCGGGTTGGCTTTTTTGGTTCTCGTTGTCCTCGGAATAATTCTGATTAATTTTGCAAGCGGGAGCCGTATCTCGGAGACGTTTGCCTACTATGCCAACTCGTTCTTTTCTGGGGACGCATTCTCAACACGTTATGGAAGTGACGGACTTGTCTCGACCGGTCTTGGTGAGTGGAGCTCATTCTTCCTAACCGGAGTTGGTTTCACAGTCGTTGGAAACGAGTTCGTAGGCGACTCGCAAATCGTAACAATGCTTCATGCTGCGGGCGTTCTAGGTGTTGCATGTTTTGTATTTGTTATGGTCCAAATGCTAGTTACGGCAATTCGAAAACGCGAGGTTGTTTCCGTTAGTCTGGCGATTGCGCTTTTGGCGATTTCGACTTCGGGAACAACTTTGTTTTCGATTGGGGGCATTCTCGCTGTCTGCGTTATCTTCGACGGCAGGTTCAATGAGATGGGGCTTCAATCAAATGACGTAGCGAGGAGAGAGACTACATGAATGAAGTTCTTATTGTCATCCAACCGCTTCTTGGTGTCGGTGGAATAGAGACATATTTCTATAATCTTATGAGGGGGAATCTGAATCGCGGGCGACGAGTTATTTGGCTTTGTGACGAGAAACCCAAGGTCGACGATTCGTTCGATGATTTGCTTGCGCTGGATGGACTCGAGATGGTTCCGTTCCGATCGGCAAAAACAAGATTTCCAAAGCGCCTGCAGATTAATCTTCAGGAGGAGGATAAAGTCACAATCGTTTGTGCGTATACGCGATTCCTCCTCTTGGCTGAGCAGCTTAAGAGGCGGTTGGCATGTAGGACAGTCAACGCATTCTACCTAATGCCCCATTTTGTCGGAGCCTTGCAGTTTCCCGAGCTTGTTGCTCCTAGGCTTATACAACCCATATTGAAGAGCTGGTACCGCGGCCTAGTACTAAAGTGGTTGGATAATGGGGAGTATCTATTCTTCGATCAGAAACACATCAACGCTCTTACGGAGAATTATTCGATTTCACGTCAAAACTTGCAACGTTTGATTGTCCCCTGCGTCAGGGAGATGCGCTGTTTCGACGATAAAAGGGCCCTCGCAAAGGCAAAGTCGAGAAATGAGCAGTTTCGTATTGTCTGTTCTTCTCGTTTTGAGTTTCCTCATAAAGGGTTCATTCTCGGAGTGCTCGATGATTTCGCAGAATTGAAGAGAAAGTACAGTCAGATTGCATTAACTATTATCGGAGATGGACCTGGTAAAGGTGATGTTGAAAGAAAGCTTGCCGATATGATGGATGATGTCCGGTCGTCTATTGAGCTCCTCGGCTTCCTCTCTCCTTCGCGATTCGACAAAGTTCTCGAAGATGCCCATTTGCATATCAGCCTTGCTGGCTGTTTGTCGATTGGGGCACGATGTGGCACTCTGTCGCTTCCGGCACGTCACTACACCACTGATTTCCAAACGACGGGATTCTACGCCGCTTCCTCGTTTGAGGGCAGCATGGTGACGAGCCCGTGCGACGACGGCATGAAATACCTAATCGAGGCTATTGAAATGCCTGACGAGGAATATGTCAAACTTTCTTGCGAATCATTTAAGGCGGAACCACAACAAGAGCCTGACTTCGACTTCTTCTTCCGCATGCGCAACGCTACTACTTCAGGTGCGGCCGATTTGAAGGACAGGATTCTCTTAAATCTATTGATGCTCCTTATCCATCTTCGTTCGCGGGTCGGGGGTGGCTGTTCCTTTGAATAAGGAAATGTTGAAGAAGAATACGATAGCCTCACTGGTTTGGAAGCTATTCGAACGGGGCGGGCGAGCAATAGTGGAGCTCGCCGTTCAAGTTGTAATGGCTAGGATGCTTTCGCCAGATGAGTTCGGGGCGCTGGCGATAATGCTGGTCTTCATTAACGTTGGCAACGTAATAGTTCAATCAGGGCTTAATACAGCGCTTGTTCAGGCCAAGAGAATCGATGATGACGATACCTCAACTGTTTTTTGGTTAAGTTTTGGTACGTCGATCCTGCTGTACGGAATTATATTTTTTGCATCTCCCTTCATTGCCGAGTTCTATGGCATGGAATACATCGCATGGCCGCTTCGTGTGCTTAGTTTGATTCTTTTGATAACGGCATTTAATTCGGTACAGGTCGCGTTGGTTCAGCGCGAATTAAAATTGCGAAAAGTGTTTAATGCTACCTTGGTGGCAGTTCTTGTTTCAGGCGCCGTCGGCATTGCTGCTGCAGTCGTTGGTGCTGGGCTTTGGGCTCTAGTTGTTCAGCAGCTTCTTTATCAGATGATAAATTGCTTTGTGCTGGGATTGCAGATTAGTTGGAGTCCATCTCTTGTTTTTAGCCGTTCAAAAGCAAAGAAACATTTTTCTTTTTCGTGGAAGCTTCTCGCTTCCGGTTTGCTTGAACAGAGTTATCAGTCGCTTTCCGACCTCATCATCGGCAAGCAGTTTAGCGCTACGAGCCTCGGTTTAGTGTCTCAGGGAAAGAAATATCCGCAGGCGCTGGGATCGATGTTGGACGGGGCTATTCAGCCCGTCATGTTGTCGGCGGTATCGCGAGTGCAGTCCGATGTTTCACAAGTGAAACGCCTAGTGCGCCGGGCCTTGAAGACCTCCACTTTTCTTATCGTGCCCAGCATGACGCTGTTTGCCGTGGCAGCCAAGCCCATCATGGGGTTGCTGCTGGGGGAGAAGTGGCTGCCGTGTGTACCGTTTTTGCAGATGTACTGCTTCATCTACGCGCTGCTTCCCATCCATACGTCGAACTTACAGGCTCTTAATGGCATGGGCCGAAGCGACTTATTCCTGAAGCTTGAACTGGTCAAGAAGGCCTACGGCATTTGCTTCATCCTCTTCGCCGCGTTCGTCCTTAAGGATGTCTATTTGATGATTGCCATGTATATGCTCTCCGGCGTCATCGCAACTATTGTCAATGCCTATCCTAACAAGCGCGTAATCGGATACTCGTACGGCGAGCAACTGCGCGATATTGCGCCCGTCTTCGCGCTATCTGCCTTGTCCGGCGGGCTAGCATTGATGTGCGGGGCGTTTGTTGCCAACGAACTGTTGCACATCATTGTGGATATTGTAGTTATGGCTGCGGCTTATTTGGGGCTAGCGAGGATTCTTCACCTTGAATCGCTGGAGTACCTGCTAGCGACGCTCGGGGAGATGCATGGCTCGAGAAAGAGGAAGCGCGCCCAAGGATAGTATTACAGCTTTTCGATCTATAAATACCGAATAATTGGATAGAAGGGAAGGCAACATGTCCGACCGCATACTGGTAACCCGCTCGTCAATGCCGTCTTTGGACGAGTACGTCGAGGAGATAGCTCCCCTGTGGGAAAGTCATTGGCTCACCAACATGGGCGTGAAACACAAGAAATTAGAGGTGATGCTGAAGGAACGTC
The DNA here is from genome assembly GCF_003465595.1 of Collinsella sp. AF05-9. Taxonomy (NCBI): domain Bacteria; kingdom Bacillati; phylum Actinomycetota; class Coriobacteriia; order Coriobacteriales; family Coriobacteriaceae; genus Collinsella; species Collinsella sp. AF05-9. The sequence goes on along the minus strand of NZ_QSBB01000001.1, from coordinate 9,697 downwards.
TAGGCGTCGGTAATCTGGCCCTTTTCACCAACGGCCACAACGCGCTCGAGTGCATCCTGGAGGCCATGGCGCTTCCTGCAGGCGGCGAGGTGATAACCACTCCGTTCACCTTCGCCTCCACCACCCATTCGATTGTGCGCAAGGGGCTCACGCCGGTGTTCGCCGATGTTGCGCCGGGTAACCTGACGCTGGATCCTGAGTCTATCAAAAAGATGATAACCCCGCGCACCTGCGCGATTGTTCCCGTGCACGTGTACGGGAACCTATGCGACGTAGACGCCATTCAGGAGATAGCCGACAGCCACAGCCTGAAGGTGATCTACGACGCGGCGCACGCTTTCGGCGTCGAGCGCGAGAGTGAGGACGGCACCTGGAAGAGCGCCGCGACCTTTGGCGATGCCGCCATGTTCAGCTTCCACGCCACCAAGGTTTTCAACACTATCGAGGGTGGTATGGTCTGTTTCAAGGACGAGGAACTTTACCCGCTTCTCAACCAGTGGAAAAACTTCGGAATCACGGGTCCTGAGGACGTGGAGTACGTTGGCGGCAACGCTAAGATGAACGAGTTCTGCGCCGCTATGGGTGTGTGCAATCTGCGCCATCTGGACCTTGAGATCGAGAAGCGTAAGGCGGTTGCCGAACGCTACTGGGAGCGCCTAGGCGGCGCGTCGGGTGTGACCGTCTTCAAACCGAGCAAGGGTGTTCGCTACAACTATGCATACCTTCCCGTGCTCTTTGATCCCGAGGACTTCGGTGCCACGCGTGACGACGTCTTCGTCGCTCTGGACAAGGCAGGTGTGGGCGCACGAAAGTATTTCTACCCGTTGGTTTCAGATTTCGCGTGTTACCGTAGCGTGTACTCCAGCGACCGCACCCCTGTGGCTAAGAGGGCCGCGAACCGGGTCTTGACTCTTCCCATGTACGCTGATTTGGCTCTGTCCGACGTTGACCGCATCTGCGACGTAGTGCTGGGGTGCGGCCGATGAACTGTGCCAAGAAGTCCATCTTGATGCTGGGCGGCTCGCGCCAGCAGGTGGTGGCAATAGAGAAGGCCAAGGCCTTGGGATTCCGCACAGTGCTTTGCGATTACCTACCCGACAACCCTGGCCAATTCTCCGCAGACGTCTGGTACCAGGAGAGTACTACGGATCGCGAGCTGATGCTTGATATAGCCCGGAAGGAGAACGTCAGCGGCGTGCTTGCCTATTCCAGCGACCCGGCGTCTCCCACGGCGGGTTACGTGGCTGAAACGTTGGGTCTTCCGACTAACCCGCTCTCGGCCATCGAAACGATGTCGGAGAAGCACCTGTTCCGGGCATTCCTTAAACAGGCGGGTCTGCCGTGTCCACAGGCCGTATCATTTACAAAGGGATCGTCGGCCGGGGAGGTGGCTGCTCTTGTCGAGGGCTTCCGTTTTCCCATTGTGGTGAAACCCACGGACTCCTCGGGATCTAAGGGCGTGAGCGTGCTGGAAGACCTCTCCGCCCTGGACGCCGCTATCGCTCACGCGAGCGGGTTCTCCCGCAACGGTACGCTCATCTGCGAGGAGTATATTCGAAAGACCTTCCCGCACGTCATAGGTGGCGACATTTTCGTCGTGAACGGGGAAGTTAGATTCTGGGGCCTGATGTCTTGTCTTCGCGACGAAGGTCTGGGAGGCCTGGTCCCAGTCGGCAAAAAAACCCCTTCCGGGCTTTCTGCCAGGGAGAGCGCTGCCGTGAAAGACGTGCTGCAGCGGCTTGTTGCCGCGTTGGGCGTGCGCTTCGGCGAGCTGAACGTGGAGGTCATCGTAGGCGAGGGGGGGGTGCCCTATGTGCTTGAGTTGGGAAGCCGCGCTGGGGGCAACATGATTCCCGTGCAGCTCTCCGATGCCAGCGGGCGCGACCTTGTGGCCGCTAATGTGCTGTGCGCCATGGGCGAGGATCCCGGGGACATTGCCTGGGATTCAGCTGAGTGCAAGGGGGCGTACGCAACCTACGTCCTACACTCGGGTACCGACGGCGTCTTCGAGGGCGTTGAGAAGTCTGAGGCGATAGGGCCTCACGTGTACCGCGAGGTGATTTACAAAGAACGCGGAGAGGCCGTGGAGGCATTTGACGGGGCCAATAAGGCACTCGGCATTGAGTTTTTGCGCTTCGCCGAGGAGGCGGAGATGGATGAGATACTCCGCAGCATAACTCGCGAGATTAGGTCCGTGGTTGTTGCCCGGGGTCAATAGAGTACCTTGATTATAAGAGGCGGGGCGCTCGGAATTCGCGCGGGGGCTCCAAATTAAGGCATGTGGCGGACAACTCCTGTTTGATAAGGGGTGCTGCGGCTCGCATGCACTCATTTTTGACCTGCACTTGATTGCGGGGTGGTCTGTGAACCCGTTTCCGCTCTGCAGGACAAGTAACGCTACCGCGTTTTTTGCGCGACAACGGGTTCAACCCGTCCTGAGCTTTACAGCTGCCATAGCGTCGATGAAGTTATGGCGGAGTATGATGCAATCGCGAACCCCCCCCATTGCCAAGCCAGTGGACGCCGCGGGCCATAAGGACTGCTCGCGCGTGGATGGGCCGAGGGTCTGTGCGAGGCTGAACAATAAGCACTGAGTTTCTCGCATGGTGGGCGCTGCAGCATGGGACAGTTTTCGGAGAAGCAAAGCGACTCTTTCGACGCGAATGAGTTCGTGACGGGCGGTAAGTTCGTGTGCAAGACTTTCACCTCGCGGCTACATGACCCGGCAGCGCCAAGCTCCAGCACTGCTGCTGCCAACACCATGCCGGCTTCACTGCCCGAGTAGGCGCAGGAGGAGTTGGTGTCGAAGCTATAGCGCCTGGCTGACCTGTTGGGTTTACGCGACGGTGCGTTCAACGCAGAGACTCGCGTGGACACGGATGGTCACGCCTGCATCATGGTGGGCTTACCGCGCGGCGTCGGCAACTGCCTGTGCGATATGCTCAAACATGCGAACAAGGGGAAGGCCGGCCTGGTGATGGCTACCTTGAAGGTGGCTCTCCGAGAGTCGGTGGGAGAACTTTCCATGACGCGGTATGACAGCTTCTTGATCCAATGGATGCTGTTCTCAGATCATGATGGACCTTCGCGTATGGAGTATACACGCGGCTTCAAGGTCGCACTTCAGCTGAAGAGCTGCCGTAGATTGAGCTGGAGGCGAAGGTGGAAGCCTTCGGCGCCGCCAACCATGTGTTCGGGCCGGTGCTCATGAGGTTCGATTCACAAAATGAACTCGACGGTTTACGGGCGAACCCTAGGGAGTGTATGAAGGCACGGGCTGTCTGATGGCGGCGTGCATGACAAATAGAAATTCGGAACGCGTCTGCGGTCCGGTGTTGGATTCAACGACTTAGAGAGGCGGATAATGATGAAAGGCATAATCCTTGCGGGTGGGTCTGGTACCCGCCTGCACCCCATTACCAAGGCGGTGAGTAAGCAGCTGCTACCCATCTACGACAAGCCGCTGGTGTACTACCCGCTGAGCGTTCTGATGCTCGCGGGCATACGCGAGGTGCTCATCATCTCGACGTCGCGAGATCTGCCGGCCTTCCGCGAACTTCTGGGCGATGGCGACGAGCTTGGCATGCGGCTGGCGTATGCCGTACAGGCCGAGCCCAGGGGCTTGGCTGAGGCGTTCACAATCGGCCGTGACTTCCTGGCCGGAGAACCTTGTGCGCTGGTCCTCGGCGACAACATGTTTCACGGCCAAGACCTGACGCGTGTGCTTAACCGCGCGAAGGTGAAGGTCGAGCACGACGGCGGCGCGGTGGTGTTTGGCTATCCGGTACAGGACCCCCGCGCCTTCGGTGTGGTGGAGTTCGACGAGCGGCACCACGTGGTGGGTATCGAAGAGAAACCAGAAGTTCCCAAGAGCAACTATGCTGTGCCGGGGCTGTACTTCTATGACGGGCAGGTCTCAGACATTGCCGCCACAGTGATGCCTTCTGCGCGCGGTGAGCTGGAGATTACAAGCGTCAACAATGCCTATCTCGATCAGGGCCAGTTATCGGTCGAGCTAATGGGGCGAGGCATGGCGTGGCTGGACACGGGCACACCCGAGGGGCTTTTGAAAGCCGCCGAATACGTGGAAGCCGTTCAGAGTCGCCAGGGGTATTACATCGCATGTCTGGAAGAAATCGCTTATCGTCGTAGCTTTATCAATCATGCACAATTACGCGAGCTGGGTGAAGCACTGAAGAAGACTGCTTACGGCAAGTATCTTTTGAATGTTGCGAGCGAGCCAAAGAGGGAGTAAACATGGCCGACATCTTCGAGCCCAAGAACATCATCGTCACTGGCGGCTGCGGCTTCATCGGCAGCAACTTCGTGCACTACGTGGTCAACAACCACCCCGGCGTCCACGTGACCGTCCTGGACAAGCTGACCTACGCCGGCAACCCCGAGAACATCGCCGGGCTGCCCTCCGACCGCGTGGAGCTCGTCGTGGGCGACATCTGCGACGCCGAGCTGCTCGATGAGTTGGTGCCGGGCCACGACGCGATCGTGCACTACGCCGCAGAGAGCCACAACGACAACTCCATCGCCGACCCGGAGCCGTTCCTGCGCACCAACGTCGAGGGCACCTTCCGCCTGCTGGAGGCCGTCCGCAAATACGGCATCCGCTACCACCACGTCTCCACCGACGAGGTCTACGGCGACCTGGCGCTCGATGACCCCGCCAAGTTCACCGAGGAGACGCCGTATCACCCGTCCTCGCCGTACTCGAGTACCAAGGCCAGCTCAGATATGCTGGTTCGCGCCTGGACCCGCACCTACGGCCTGCGCACCACGATCTCCAACTGCTCCAACAACTACGGCCCCTACCAGCACGTGGAGAAGTTCATCCCCAGGCAGATCACCAACATCGTCAACGGCGTGCGCCCCAAGCTCTACGGAAAGGGCGAAAACGTCCGCGACTGGATCCACACCGAGGACCACTCCTCGGCCGTCTGGGACATCCTGACCAAGGGTCGCATGGGGGAGACCTACCTCATCGGGGCCGACGGCGAGAGGAACAACATCACCGTCCTGCGCATGATCCTGGAGGCGATGGGGCGCGACCCCGAGGACTTCGACTGGGTCGCCGACCGCCCCGGCCACGACCGCCGCTACGCCATCGACAGCACGAAGCTCCAGCGCGAGCTCGGCTGGAGGCCGGCCCACACCGACTTCGCCGAGGGCCTGAGGGCCACCATCGACTGGTACGTCGAGAACGAGGCCTGGTGGCGCCCGGCCAAGGAGGCCACCGAGGCCAGGTACAAGGCGCAGGGGCAATAAGAAAGGTGGCAGCCAATATGAAGAAAGTAATGCTCGTCTTCGGTACCCGCCCGGAGGCCATCAAGATGTGCCCGCTCGTCAACGAGCTGAGGGCGCGTACGGATGAGTTCGAGACCGTCGTGACTGTGACCGGCCAGCACCGCGAGATGCTGGACCAGGTTCTGCGCGTCTTCGATGTGACTCCCGACCACGACCTGGCGATCATGAAGCCGGGCCAGACGCTGTTCGATGTGACGTGCGACGTGCTGCTTAAGCTCAAGGCCGTCCTCGAGGACGAGACGCCCGACGTGGTCCTGGTCCACGGCGACACCACGACCAGCTTCGCCGCAGCGCTCGCGTGTTTCTACCTGCAGATCCCCGTGGGGCATGTGGAGGCCGGCCTGCGCACGCACGACATCTACAGCCCCTGGCCGGAGGAGTTCAACCGCCAGGCGGTCGACATCGTGAGCGAGTACTACTTCGCGCCCACGGAGGCCAGTAAGCAGAACCTCCTCGCCGAGGGCAAGCCCGAGCCCAGGATCTGGGTCACCGGAAACACCGGCATCGACGCCCTGCGCACCACCGTGCGCGAGGGCTATTCCCACCCCGAGCTCGAGTGGGCCGAGGGCTCCCGCCTCATCCTCATCACGGCGCACCGCCGCGAGAACCTGGGCGAGCCCATGCACCGGATGTTCCGCGCCATCCGCCGCGTGATGGAGGAGCACCCGGACACCAAGGCGATCTACCCGATCCATATGAACCCGCTCGTCCGCAAGGCCGCCCACGAGGAGCTCGACGGCTTCGACCGCCTGCATATCATCGACCCGCTCGAGGTGCTCGACTTCCACAACTTCATGGCTGCGAGCCACCTCATCCTCACCGACTCCGGCGGCATCCAGGAGGAGGCCCCGAGCCTGGGCAAGCCGGTGCTCGTCATGCGTGACACCACCGAGCGCCCCGAGGGCGTTGCCGCCGGCACGCTGAAGCTCGTCGGCACCGAGGAGGACGTCATCTACCGCGAGTTCAGCCGCCTGCTCAGCGATCAGGCCGAGTACGAGGCCATGAGTCATGCGTCGAACCCTTACGGTGACGGGCATGCGAGTGAGCGGATTGCCGACGTGCTTGCGGTGTAGTTAATTCGATCTGTTTAATGAAGCTGCTTTTAGCATACAGGGTAAACATTCTGAGGTGGCGATTAAGCTTGGAGCAGACGATTTTACAGTCGCTATTCACTCTAGGTAGACGCTGTCGTTTAGCCAGGTCCTACGGTCCTTGTTGGCTCGAGCGGTACATCGAGGCAGATGAAGCCGATTATCGTTTCGATTCCTAAAATGTGGTCAGTAATGCCACTTGGCGCAGCGTGTTTTTTCTCGTTGTTCTATCGTGATTCACAGAAAGAAGCTCTTGGTTTAGCGTCTTACGCGATAACGCATCACTCATCATCGATGTGGGAATGTGTCCGATAATCCACTTTTATGACTCTTGAGTCTGATGGCACGTTTAGCAGGCTATTGGACAAATCGGCCCCTGTATCTTTACTCGTGAGGAAATTATAGATGACGGCCTTTCACACCTTGCTATTGAATGGAATTTTCCTCGGCTTAGTCTTCCTCATCCTCCCTTTCGATACCTTTCTTCTCTTCCATTTCGTAACAGTTTGTATCCAAATTTCATATGCTGTTGCCGTTTTTTGGCAATTCAGGGGGCAACAGGTTACTGTTTACGCTTTTGTTGCGTTGGCTGCTGCTGAATTCGCATCTTGTTTGGTTTGCTATGCTTTTGGCCAACCACTTGCTATGTATGGAATTTGCCTACTTCAATTATGTTTGGATGCTGCCGCTTATCTCATACTTAGAAAATGTGTTACCGATATGCCTGTTAGTATTGCCAGGCATTTCTTTATCGCATTTATAATTGATGGGTTGATATGGGTGTGTGTCCTTTTGCTAAGGTCTCTCTATGCTTCTCCTTCTGATCTTAGCTGCAATTTTGTGCTGCTAGCTGAATGCGCTACTTGCAACATAGCCCTTTTGTTTCTTCCCAGTTATTTCTACACTAAATTAAAATCTGCTAGTAATACCTATTTCTTTTCTCGAATCTTCAAAGCGTCCTCGTTTTCTGCCCCAAGCATCAGTTCAGAACCTTTGATTGAGAATTATTTTCTGCTCGCTACTTTTATCAGCCCTTCATCCTTTATTGCAAGAATTCGAGATGAGATAACGCCTTATGTTGGTTCATTTGGGATTAAGTCTCAAATCGAATATGACGTTCCTACGAACTTGAGTAAAAGCAATGCCATCAATGTCCCGATTATCTTTCAGGGTAAATGCGAATTGACGAGAGAGCTTACGTTCTCTAGCCCCCAGGGTTATGGTCTTCATCGTTTATCAGATGACGACTTGAAGAGCGTTATTCAAAAGGAGCTCATTTTGTATTTCCGCTATCATACATATCCCACGCTTGTGCGCTTGGGTCCCTTTGTTGATTTCTTGTTCTCTTATAATCGCTTTCAAGATGACAATCAATTTAAAACTCAAGCAATGGATGCGATTTCTCAAGCTTTCGGACTTAAGAATGTCGATGCATTAGATGCTTTTATTAGGACCGATCAGTTGCATGAAGACTCGGTTTCCTTTTTAAAAATGCTTTTGAACTCCTACCGCTTTGTTAAGCCTATCGTTATTGGAGTAAGTTCGAGTCAGGGATTTTCAAACCGTTTAACTGTCAATGTTGAAAGGCATGTGCCCCAGGTTCCGCTTAGAGAATATTCGTCAATGAGGATGGTGCTTTTAGTCGCTCGAATTAAACGCTTCTTTACCAAAAAGAGAATGCACTATTACTTCGGATTAGGGTCTGCCGATTGTGCTAGAAGCTATCATTTTGCGTTCCACGGTTTAACTGACTGCTATTTAGCTGGCATGAACATTAACACCATCGGCACCGACGACTTTTGCATGGCAAAAGAGATGAATGTGAGCAATCGCTATGATCAGCAGTTCTCGCGGCTGTATATTAGGGAAGGGCATGGATTTTCAAGAGCGGTTTTGGAACTTTCGTATGAGAGGCGTAGTCAAAAACCTGTTGCTACGCTTTGCTTCGTTTCTGCTACTTGCCTTGTAATTCTTGCGTACCTATTTGTCTCGTCTGGTCTTTCCTCTCATGAAACTGTTTTAGCAATTATCAATGGAGATCAAACCTCCCATTATGCCAGTGACCTATTTAGACTTATTTCAATCGTGTCTGCCGCTACGATTGTTTCTGTTTGGCAGACGATGCATGACTATTACGCAGAGGAGTGGCTATGGCTCGGCGTTGGAGCCGTTGCGGCGTCCTCGGTTTTAGCGCTGGTTCTAGGCCTCATTCTATACTTCTGTGGGGATTCTAACGGTGTCATTAAATTTATGTGGGTTTTGCTTATCTGTCTTGTATTCCTAGCGTTTTTAGGATCAACTCTTGCATTATATGGGAAAATCAAGTTGCACGGCGACCTGATGTCTCGCGTGCCTGTATCAAGGTCTCTATCTGATTCATCGGAGGCTACTATGGATGTCAAGTCAGATTATGCTTTATACCCAGAGAGCGATTTCCGTGCTGCTACGACTTCCCAAGTCGACAACTCATGGACACTTGCGGTGCAGTCCTATATTTCCGATCTTCCCCGTGATTTCACTGTCAGCGATCGACTCTCTGAATATCTAACATCTATTTATCCCTACCGATGTTTAATTGGCCCTCACTGGAAAGACGGCTGGCTTGTCCCCATATGGGCATCTGCCGTTAATCCCTATCATCAGCCATCCAACGTTTATATGAGCCTTTACGAAGAGGCACGTTAAGTAAATTTTCTTAACTTTGATGAAAGTCATAAAATGCTATTTTTAGAAAAACTACTTAGGGCTAAGTTATTTGATAAAACAAAGCCTGCCAGCTCAAAGAAACAGTCGACATCTGGATACTGCGATGCTTCCATCCTGATTGGCGACTCAAATCTTGATTTTTTATTCAACAAGAGACAACAAAAGAATAAAAGCTTCAGATTAGCTAAGTAAATAGCTCCACCTAGTGAGCGATATATTTTTTGCCCCTATATTGTTCATCGTTAGGTTTAGGCTTGGTTCCGGGTTTCCTTTCTCGGCGGAATAGAACTCGTGTCCCCTGTATTGAATTGTATATTTACGCTGGGTTTCCTCGAATCCGCCCGAATGGCTTGGATTTGGGCTCTGTCGGCGTCGAGAAGCTCGCTGAGATTGCGCTCGCACAGTCTCAGCGAGCTTCTCGATACCTATTTTCTCGACTATTTTCCGCATCTTTCTGGAGCTAGTGTCTCCCGCAGGGATGTTCGGTCCCTGTGTGCATTCTGGAGTTTACGACCTACTCGTTGAGCAGTCTGGGTTGATTTCCGATCTCAGCCGAACACATTGAGCAAATAGGCCGTTCCCGC